>JANMKO010000242.1:0-6796 GCA_031372085.1 Betaproteobacteria bacterium | reverse complement strand
GGGCGATGCGCAGGCGTTCACGGCCTTTCTCGAAACGCTGGCTTATCCCTGTGTTGAAGAAACTGGCAACCCGGTGTATCAACTGTTTCTGCGCTGAGTGGCGCTGCCTACACTGCTGCCATGTCGCTGATTGCCCCCACCTCCAACGCGCTGCTTGAGCAAGCCCTGCTGACCAAGCTGCACCGCCGGGCGATGGCCCACGGCGGCCTGGGTGAGCTGGAGCCGGTGGCCGTGCGGCTGGGGCTGTTGCAGCATTCACTCAAACCGCGGTTTCGTGAGCCGCAACTGGTGATCTTTGCCGCCGACCACGGCCTGGCGGTGGACGGCATCCACGCCGGCCCCGGGCGGCAGACCGACGAGATGGTGCAGCAGATCCTGGCCCATCAACAGCCGGTGTCGGTGTTTGCGCGCTTGCAGGGGTTTGGCTTGTCGGTGGTCGATTGCGGCATCGCCAACCAGCTGCCGGCGCATGAGCGGCTGATCCAGCGCAAGATTGCCCACGGCACGCGCAATGCCCGTGTGGGCCCGGCGATGAGCCTGGAGCAGGCCCATGCCGCCATCCGCGCCGGCATGGAGATCGGCGACAGCCTGCGCGGCAACCTGCTGGCCTGCGCCGGCCTGGGCGTGGGCTCACACGAGAGCGCGTCGCTGGTGCTGTCGCGCCTGACTGACCACCCCGTGCGTGATTTTGTGGTCAGCGGCGCGCAGATGAACCCCGACCTGCTGGCCCACCTGATGATCGTGGTGCAGGGCGCGCAAGGCCGGCACCGCGATGTGACCGACGCGGTTGAGGTGCTGGCGGCCTTTGGCGGTTTCGAGACTGCGGTGATGGTGGGCGCCATGCTGGTGGCGGCCAGCAAACGCCACCTGATCATGGTGGACGGCATCTCGGCCTGCGCCGCGCTGCTGGTGGCGTCGCGCATCGCCGAGTCGGTGACCGATTACTGCGTGTTCTGCCGCAGCCAAAGCCACCATGGGCTCGACAAGGCGCTGTCGCTGTTCCAGGCCAGTGCGCTGCTGGAGCTGGGGCTGGACACCACCGACGGCAGCGGCGCCTGCCTGTCGTGGCCGCTGGTCAGCAGCGCGGCTGCGCTGCTGACCGAGCTGGCCGATGCCGACGATGGCCTGTCGCAGCCGCTGGGCATGGACCCGCCGGTGATCCAGAGCCTGTACGACGCCGACAATCCCACGTTGCCCGGCATGCCCTGACCGCCTGCCGGCCCGGTGCACCCAATAAAAAGCCGCCCGAAGGCGGCTTTTTGATCAACGGGCGAATGTTGGCAAATACGCTCAGCGCTCAGCGCTCAGCGCTCAGGCCGAGAAGCTTGACCCGCAACCGCAGGTGGTGGTGGCATTCGGGTTCTTGATGACAAACTGCGCGCCCTGCAGGTCTTCTTTGTAGTCGATCTCGGCGCCGGCCAGGTACTGCAGGCTCATCGCGTCGATCAGCAAGGTGACGCCGTTTTTGCTCATCTGCGTGTCGTCGTCGTTCACCACCTCGTCGAAGGTGAAGCCGTACTGAAAGCCAGAGCAACCGCCGCCCTGCACAAAAACCCGCAGCTTCAACTCGGGGTTGCCCTCTTCGGCCACCAGATCGGCCACTTTGGACGCGGCGCTGTCGGTGAACACCAGCGGGGCCGGCATGTCGAGCAAATCAGCGGTGGGGATTTCAGCAACGGCGTTCATGTGCACTCCTGCGGGTGAGTCGGTGCCTGCGCAAGGCAAGTAGGCGACTGTACAAAATTAACGGCAACCTGCTTGATGTGGGGCCACGCACACCAAAAACAAGCCGGTTATGGCCTGCCAGCCTGGCCTGGCGACGCGACGGGCCTGCCAACGACAAGGGCCGCTCAGTGAGCGGCCCCTGAACCAGCCAACCAAATCAGCGCTTGCTGAACTGTTTACGGCGGCGCGCGCCGTGCAGGCCGACCTTCTTGCGCTCAACCTCGCGGGCGTCGCGGGTGACAAAACCGGCGCGGCTCAAATCGGGCTTGAGCGTCGCGTCGTAGTCGATCAGCGCCCGGGTGATGCCGTGGCGCACCGCGCCGGCCTGGCCCGATTCACCACCGCCACGCACATTGACCTTGATGTCAAACGCCATCTCGTTGTTGGTGAGCATCAGCGGCTGCTTGACGATCATGATCGACGTCTGGCGGCCGAAATAATCGGTCACCTGCTTGCCATTGACGACGATCAAGCCTTCGCCCCGCTTGATGAACACCCGGGCCACCGACGATTTGCGGCGGCCGGTGCCGTAGTTCCAATTTCCGATCATCACCGCTCCTTAGATTTCCAGCGCCTTGGGCGCCTGGGCGGTGTGCGGATGGGCGCCACCGGCATACACCTTCAGCTTCTTGATCATCGCGTAGCCCAGCGGGCCCTTCGGCAGCATGCCCTTGACAGCCTTCTCGATGGCACGGCCAGGGTGCTTGGCCTGCATGTCCTTGAAGGTGGTGGCGTGGATGCCGCCCGGGTAGCCTGAATGCCGGTAATAAATCTTGTCTTCGGCCTTGTTGCCGGTGACACGGATCTTGTCGGCATTGACGATGATGATGTAGTCACCGGTATCGACGTGAGGCGTGTAAATGGCCTTGTGCTTGCCGCGCAAACGGAGTGCCACTTCGCTGGCGACACGTCCGAGCACCTTGTCGGTGGCATCAAGCACAAACCACTCGTGCGTCACTTCGGCCGGTTTGGCGCTGAAGGTCTTCATGAGAGTCTTTCGGGTTGGGTGTGCGCCCACCATGGGCGCCGCACCGGCGCTGGCACTCCGGCGGGTGGATAGGGGTCTGATCCGGCCATCACCTCGGAACCGCTTATCAGGGCGACCTCTCGGTATCAGAATCCGGCTCTTGGGCCCGCAGGCTCGATCCCCTATTTTTGTACCACCGTTGCGGGCCAGCTCAATCCGAGCTGCATTGCTGCCGGCCCCCACACCACCCCGCCAACGTTTGGGGCAGCCCAGGATTATAGCCAGGATCAATCAGCGCGCCGGCAGTCGCCTACGGCTGCGCCGGGGCATGACGCCGATACGCCACCACCACTTGCCGTAGCATTCGGGTTTTTACCTACCCGACAGGGATTCACGATGATGAACACCCCCCCGTCAACCCCTGCTGGGGCGCCCGCTGACCCGGCGCACCCCGCGCCGCCGGCAGCGCGTGCTTACGCGCCGTGGATTCCGATCCGCTCGCTGTCACCCCGGCACCGCGAGCGCATCGTCGCCCACCTGGTTGATCTGCCCGCGCAAGACCGCTACCTGCGCTTTGGTTATGCGGCGTCTGACGAGCAGATCGGCCGTTATGTCGAGGGCCTGAACTTTGAGCGCGATGCAGTGTTTGGCGTCTTCAACCGCCGGCTTCAGCTGATCGCGCTGGCCCACCTGGCGTTTCCGGCGGCAGACACACCCGGCACGCCGGCGGCCGAGTTTGGCGGATCGGTGGCCGCAGCCTCGCGCGGCCGGGGTTACGGCGCGCGGCTGTTTGAGCACGCCATGCTGCATGCCCGCAACCGGGGCTTTGGCACCTTGTTCATCCACGCACTGAGCGAGAACACCGCGATGTTGCGCATCGCCCGCAAAGCCGGCGCCACGGTTGAGCGTGCCGGCACCGAGTCAGACGCCTACCTGCAACTGCCGCACGACACACTGGCGTCAAAAGTCGAGCAATGGGTGGGCGAGGGTGCGGCCGAGATCGACTACCGGCTCAAACAACAAGCCCACTTGGTGGACACGCTGGTCGAAGCCCTGCACGAGGTGAAGTCCGGCAGCGTCAAATCAGCCGGGCCGGCGGCAACGGCTGAGCCTGCGGCGCCCAAGACCCCGCCCCCCTGAACCGGCAGTGCGGCGCCTTTTGGGCGCAAGTTAATATCGCTTCGGCCGGCTTTGTCATTTCTTGCATGTTGCGTCCGGACCTGAGCAACCTGCTTTTGCCTTGTTTCACGCCGCAGGCCCAATGCAGCAGTCTCTTCCCTGGCTTATCGCCACCGCCGCAGTGTCTGTGCTGACTGTGCTGGCCGCTTTCTGGTTGTTGCGGCACAACGGCCCCGTCCGGCCCGACCCGGCGGCCTTGCCGCTGGAGTGGGATTTGTTGCCCCGGCCGGTGTTCACCGCTGACGAGCGCCGCCTGTACCGCCTGTTGTGCGATGCGCTGCCGCACCACATGGTGCTGGCCAAATTGCCGCTGGTGCGGTTTTGCCAGCCCAGTGATCCCAAGCGGGTGCGCTACTGGTACGCGCTGCTGGGCGCCACCCATGTGGGGTTTGCGGTGTGCAGCGCCAACGGCCGGGTGCTGGCGGCCATCGATCTGAGCTACGACCGCGGCGGCCTGCCGGCGCGCGCCACCCGCATCAAGCAATCGGTGCTGGGCGCCTGCCGGGTGCGCTACTTGCGCTGTCCGGCCGACCACCTGCCGTCCATCCCCGAGCTGCAGTTGCTGGTGCCCCAGAGTGTGGGCGCGTCACGCGGGCCGCAGTCGGCGCAGGGCCTAAACAGCGCATCTGGTACCAGCGCCATGCCGGGCGCGCAGCCAGCTGGCAACGATCCCGCCTCGCGGCGCCGCCAGCGCAGCACGCTGTGGCAAGAGTCGTCGGCGTTTTCTGATTCGTTTTTCTCCAATGAGCGCAGCTTCGAGACCGCGCACGGCGACCTGCCCGCGCCGGGCGACGGCGCCGAGGCACGGCCTGCTATCGTGGGGAATGCCAAGCCCCCCAAGCCGCCCTTCCGGCACTGAGCCCGGCCTGCCGACGCCGCGCCGCCCCAAAGGCCAGCGTTGACGGCAGCCGGCGCCCCGCTGGCGGCACAACCTGGCGCGCCCCACCCGTTTGACCGGCTCACGCCGCAGGCCGTTCTGGACGCACTGGACGCCGTGGGCCAACGCGGCGACGGCCGGCTGCTTCAGCTCAACAGCTACGAGAACCGGGTGTTCCAGGTGATGCTCGAAGACGGCGGCGCGGTGGTGGCCAAGTTCTACCGGCCCGGCCGCTGGACCGATGCGCAGATTGCCGAGGAGCACGGCTTTGCTGCCGATCTGGCCACGGCCGAGGTGCCGGTGGTGGCGCCGCTGGTCTTGCCCGATGGCAACACCCTGGCCCATGCGCTGATCGATGGCCAGCCGTTCCGCGTGGCGGTCTACCCGCGCCGCGCAGGCCACGGGCCGGAGCTCGACCAGCCCGAGACGCTGCGCTGGCTGGGCCGCTTCATCGCCCGGCTGCATACCGTGGGTGAGCAGCAGGTATTTGCCCACCGCCGCACGCTGGACGCCGCCACCTTCGGCCATGCCGCACTGGCCCGGCTGCTGGCGCTGGGCTGTGTGCCGCCGGCCCAACTGCCGGCTTGGCGCAGCACCTGTGAGCAAGCGCTGGCGGCGGTGGACGCGGCGCTGGCGGCGCTGCCTACCACCCGGCTGCGGCTGCACGGCGATTGCCACCCGGGCAACATTCTGTGGCGCGACGACGGCGCAAATGATGACGGGGGTGGCCCGCACATCGTCGATCTGGACGACGCCGTGATGGGCCCGGCGATCCAGGATTTGTGGATGCTGCTGTCGGGCAGCGTGGACGCGATGCGCGGCCAGATGGCCGCCGTGCTGCAGGGCTACCGGCAGTTCCGCCGTTTTGATCTGCGTGAGCTGGCGCTGATCGAGCCGCTGCGCACCTTGCGCATGGTTCACCACAGCGCCTGGCTGGCTGAGCGCTGGGGCGATCCGGCGTTTCCGCCGGCTTTTCCGTGGTTTGGCGGCGCCGGCTACTGGGGCCAGCAGACTGTGCAGCTACAAGAGCAGATCGACGCGATGGCAGCGCCGCCGCTCGATCTGGCCTGGCTGGATTAAGCGCTGAGCAGCTTGGTCACCCGCGCCACATAAGCCGCCGGATCATCCAGTTGCCCGCCCTCGGCCAGCATGGCCTGGTCAAACAGGATGTGGGCCAGATCGTCAAACCGGGCGCTGTCGGCCGCCTGCGCCGCGATCTTCTTGACCAGCGCATGCTCGGGGTTCACCTCCAGGATGGGCTGGCTTTTGGGCGCGCTCTGGCCGGCTTGCTTGAGCATGCGCGCCAAGTGGCCGCTCATGTCGCCCTCGTCGGCCACCAGGCAGGCCGGTGAATCGACCAGCCGGGTGGTCACCCGCACATCCTTGGCCCGGTCGGCCAGCGCGGCTTTGAGCTGGTCCAGCGTGGGCTTGAACGATTCAGCCACGGCCGAGGCCAGCTTTTTTTCGTCCTCGTCGAGCAGCTTGTCCAGATCGACCGCGCCCTTGGCCACGCTTTGCAGCGGCTTGCCTTCAAACTCATACAGGTGGCTGAGCATCCACTCGTCCACCCGGTCGATCAGCAGCAGCACTTCCAGGCCCTTTTTGCGGAAGATTTCGAGCTGCGGGCTGGATTTGGCGCCGGCCAGGCTGTCGGCGGTGACGATGTAAATCGCCTCCTGGCCGTCTTTCATGCGCGCGACGTAATCGGCCAGCGACACGCCCGCATCCGCATGGGTGGACGCAAACCGGAACAGCTTGGCCAGGCGCTCGCGGTTTGAGAAATCCTCGCCGATGCCCTCTTTGAGCACCGCGCCAAACTCACCCCAGAACTTCAGGTATTTGGCTTTGTCGTCGGCACTGTCGCTGTCGGCGAGTGACTCCAGCATGCCCAGCACACGCTTGGTCGATCCTTCGCGGATGGCCTTCACATCGCGGCTTTCCTGCAGCAGCTCGCGGCTGACGTTGAGCGGCAGGTCGGCCGAGTCGATCACGCCCTTAACAAAGCGCAGGTACACCGGCATCAGCGCCTCGGCGTCGTCCATGATGAA
>JANMKO010000227.1:0-3031 GCA_031372085.1 Betaproteobacteria bacterium | reverse complement strand
GGGCCGTCTTTGGCCGCCAGATCAAACAGCAACACCGGCACGCCGACATTGACCAGGTGGGCGGCAATTTGCGCGCCCATCACGCCAGCGCCCAGCACGGCCACCTTGCGCACATTGAATCGATTCATGATTTCTCCGTTGATTTCAGCTTTGACCGACCAGCAGACGCCGTGGAACCGGCTTTGCCGGGCCACTGGCGTCCGCCCCCTTGAGGGGGAGCGCCGAAGGCGCTGCGGGGGTGGGCCTATTCACTCGGCGCGCACCCAGGTTTGTGTGCGGCCCAACAGCGGCAGGCCCACATAGCCCCGCACCTCCAGCTTCTTGCCGCCGTCCACCGGCTTCAAGTGCAGCTTGTAGACCTTGCCATTGCTGGGATCGAGGATGTCGCCGCCCGCCCACACGCCGTCATCGCCCTTCTTGGCGTTGCGGATGATCGTCATGCCGACGATGGATTTGTCTTTGCGCTCGTCGCTGCATTTGTCGCAGACATCCGCCGCTTTGCCACTGTCGGCAATCTTCTCGATCTTGCCGCTCACCAGCCCGGCGGTCTCGGTGATGCGCACCGATGACTTTTCGGTCTTGCCGTCGTCGTCGATGGTTTTCCACAGGCCCACCGGCGTGGCCTGGGCCAGGGCGGCAGCGCCAGCGGTGGCCAAGGCCAGTGCAATCAATGTGTTTTTCATCAGGGTCTCCTCAGGGGTGTGGATCAGAACAGCGCTGCGTCCATGGCCATCAGCGGCGCCAGCCCGGCGCGGGCGGTGCGGATCAGTGACGCCGTCTCGGGCAGCAGCTTGGCAAAGTAAAAGCGCGCCGTGTGCAACTTGGCGGTGTAGAACAAATCGCCGGCTGCAACTGCGGCTGCCTGCTTGTCCAGCGCCACCCGGGCCATGCGGGCCCAAAAATACGCAAAACACAGGTGGCCCACGATGCGCAGGTAGTCCACCGCCGCCGCACCCACCTCGTCGGCATTGCCGAAGGATTTCATGCCGAGTTCGGTGGTCAGCTTGGTCACCTTGTCACCCAGGTCGGCCAGCGGGTTGATGAACTCTTGCATCGCTTCATCGGTGCCCTCTTGCTCGACAAAATCAGCGATCAGCCGGCCAAATTTTTTCAGTTTGGCGCCGTTGTCGCCCAGCACCTTGCGGCCCAGCAAGTCGAGTGACTGCACGGTGTTGGTGCCCTCGTAAATCATGTTGATGCGGGCATCGCGCACAAACTGCTCCATGCCCCATTCATGGATGTAGCCGTGGCCGCCAAACACCTGCTGGCAGTGTGAGGTGGCAATCCAGGCGTTGTCGGTGATGAAGGCCTTGATGATGGGCGTGAGCAGGGCCACGGTGTCGTCGGCGTCTTTTTTCTCGTCGTCGTCATCGGTCGCCACCAGCACGTCGAGCTGCAACGTGGTGAACATCAGCATCGCCCGGGCGCCCTCGGCATAGGCGCGGGCCGTCAACAGCATCTTGCGCACATCCGGGTGCACGATGATCGGGTCGGCCGGCTGGCTGGGCGATTTGGGGCCCGACAGCGAGCGCATCTGGATGCGGTCTTTGGCATAGGCCGCCGCGTTTTGGTAGGCCACCTCGGTCAGCCCGAGAGACTGGTTGCCCACGCCCAGCCGGGCGGCGTTCATCATCACAAACATCGCCGCCAGGCCCTTGTGGGGCTGGCCCACCAGGGTGCCGATGGCGCCGTCCAGCACCATCTGGCAGGTGGCATTGCCGTGGATGCCCATCTTGTGCTCCAGCCCGGCGCAATAAATGCCGTTGCGCGCGCCCAGCGTGCCGTCGGCGTTGACCAGAAACTTGGGCACCACAAACAGCGAGATGCCTTTGCTGCCGGCCGGTGCCGGGTTGTCAGGGGTATGCAGCCTGGCCAGCACCAGGTGCACGATGTTCTCCGCCAGATCATGCTCACCGGCCGAGATAAAGATTTTCTGGCCGGTGATGCGGTAGCTGCCGTCGGCCGAGTGGGTCAGCGTCGGCTCGGCCTTGCTGCGCAGCAGGCCCAGGTCGGTGCCGCACTGCGGCTCGGTCAGGCACATCGTGCCGGTCCACTGTCCGCTGGTGAGTTTGCCCAGGTAAGTGGCTTTTTGCGCCGGCGTGCCGTGGGCGTGCAGTGCCTCGTAGGCGGCGTGCGACAAGCCGGGGTACATCGTCCAGGCCTGGTTGGCCGAGTTGAGCATCTCGTAAAAGCACTGGTTCAGCACCAGCGGCAGGCCCTGGCCGCCGTAAGCCGGGTCACAGCTCAATGACGGCCAGCCCCCGGCCATGTACTGGGCATAAGCAGCTTTGAAGCCTTTTGGCGGGCGCACCTCGTGGCGGGTCTGGTCCAGCGTGCAGCCCTCGGCGTCGCCCGACAGGTTGATCGGCGCGGTCACCTGGGCGGCAAACTTGCCGCCTTCTTCAAGCACCGCGTTCAGCGTGTCGGCATCGATGTCGGCATGGGCTGGCAGCCGTTGCAGGGTGCTGACGGCATCCAGCACCTCATGCAGCAAAAACTGCATGTCGCGGATCGGTGGGTGGTAGTGAGGCATGGCAAAGCTCCTGAAACGGGTCTGGAAAGAAACTGGAAAAGGGGGGTGCCGGCGGTCAACGCACCGTCAGCACACAGTCAGCGCACCGTCAGCGCGCAGCCGGCCGCAGCAGCGGCAGCGGTTCTGGGGCGGCGGCGCCCGGCTCGGCCAGCAGGTAAAACTGCACGATGCGCTCAAAGCCTGTGCGGGCGCGGCCCACCGCGCCGGGCAGGCGCAAGAACCGCGCATCGTGGTGCAGCGCCAGGATCAGGCCGTGCAACTCAAACAGCATTTGCAATGAATCGGTGTCAGCGCGCAGGTGGCCGGCCTCGACCGACAGCGCAATCGCGCGCTCCAGCGCCGCCTGCCAGGCCCGCACCATCGACGCCAGTGCGTCCCGCACGGGGCCTGGCCGGTCGTCAAACTCCACCGCCCCGCTGATGTAGATGCAGCCCGAATCCAGCTCCACCGTCACCCTGGCCACCCAGCGCTCAAACAAGGCGCGCAGCCGGGGCAGGC
>JANMKO010000151.1:0-6361 GCA_031372085.1 Betaproteobacteria bacterium | reverse complement strand
CCGGCGCGGCGGGTGTGGCGGTGAGCTTTGTGCTGGCCGACGCGCCGGGCAGCGAGCTGCACTTTCGGCTGATCGAAAAACGCCAGCAGCAGCGGGTGCCGCGTGAGCAGGTGCCGGGTTTTGAGCCCGAGGCCGACGCGGCGATGCCGCCGGCAGATGCGGCGGGCGGCATCAAGGGCCGGCGCAAGAGCAAGAAGGACAAATTGCGCGAAGCAGCGGCGGCAGCGACACGCTGGACGTTGACCAAGAAGCCGGTCAAAGCGGCGGGCTGAAAGCGGGCCTCGCTTTGCGCCGCCGTCATCCTCCACCCGATCCAGGGCCGGGCCGGGACAACGATGCCCCGGCGGCTTCGTCCCGGGTCGCGGGCGGTGGCCGACGCCGTGGTCAGCGGCCTGATGCGGGGGCAACTGGGCACGGGCGTGCCGGTGATCTCGGCGGTGCTGACGCCGAAGAATTTTCACGACCATGCCGACCACCAGCGCATTTTTGCCGTGCAGTTTGTGGTCAAGGGGGCCGAGGCGGCGCCAGCATCGTGATCGCGGGTGCCGTGGCCACCTGGCGCCACCCCGTCACAGCCCAACCCTTGACAAATGGCCGACATGTTTCGACAATTGGCCGCATGACCTTGTCTGCCTACCCGCCCGCCCCATCGCCCGTCCCTTTGCTGGCGCAAGAGCCGCAGCCACGCTGGCCGGCCGCAGACGACGCCAGCGCGGCCGTCCGCCTGGCGCTGATTGACTTGCTGGGCGGGCGCCAGATGCTCAAGTCACTGCCGCAAAGCCGGGCCGAGATCCACCGCCTGCTGGTCGATGGCCTGCCTTGTGCGGCCTTGGTCCACCTGGCCGATCATCTGCAGGTGCTGAGTGCGCAAGAGCTGGCGGACGCGCTGGGCATCAGCAGCCGCACCCTGCGCCGCCAGAAAGACCAGCCCGCCAAGCCCCTGCCGGCCGATCTGGCCAGCAAAGCCTGGCAATTTGCCGAGACCCTGGCCCAGGCCATCGACGTATTTGGCGGCCGTGACGCGGCTGAGCGCTGGCTGGCCCGGCCGGCCATGGGCCTGGACGGCGCCCGCCCGATCGACCTGCTGCGCACCTTGCAGGGCACCGAGCTGGTGGCTGAGTTTCTGGGCCGGCTGGAACACGGTGTTTACAACTGATGGCCGGTGCCGGCCTGGCCACGATGGCAGCCCTGCCGGTGGCGCTGACGCCCGGGCTGCTGGCGCCGGCAGCGGCGGCCACGCCGTTGCGGGCCTGGCGCATCGACGCCCAGCGCTTTGCCGCGCAGTGGGACAGCGGCCGGGGCGCTGAGTTGTACGGCGGCCGCTGGAACCCAAAAGGCCAGCCGGCGGTGTATTGCAGCCTCGATCCGGCCACCTGCCTGGTTGAGTCGGCGGTGCACCGGGGCTTCGACGTGCTCGATTCACAACCCCATGTGTTGACCTGCCTGGCCATCCACGTTGCGGCCAGCGCTGGCGGGCCGGCGGCCGTGCCGGGTGTGCGGGTGGTGATGCCAGACGACCTGCCCAACCCGGCCTGGCTGCACGGCGGCCCGCCCAGCGCCGGCCAGCAGCGGTTTGGCGCCGAGTTGTTGGCGCTGCACGGCATCGTGGTGCTGCCGAGCGCGGTGGCCAAGAACAGCTGGAACCTGGTGCTGCTGCCGGCGGTGGCGGCCGGCCGGTACTGGCTGCA
This sequence comes from Betaproteobacteria bacterium, assembly GCA_031372085.1. Taxonomy (GTDB): domain Bacteria; phylum Pseudomonadota; class Gammaproteobacteria; order Burkholderiales; family Burkholderiaceae_C; genus Pseudaquabacterium. Next base: position 4,673 of record JANMKO010000151.1, on the reverse strand, counting down.
ACAGCAACAGCGGCTGGTGGTGGATGCGCGGCTGAACCCGGCGCACTGAGCCCCCGCCAACGGGCCCTGCTGCGCCAGCCCACGGGCCCCGTGCGCAGCGCACCAGGCCGCCCTGGCTATGATCCCGCCGGTCCCAACCACCGCCCCGCGCCCAGTTGCCATGTTGATGCCCACATTTGCCAAGCCACCGGCGCTGGTGGCCACCATGCGGCGCGCGGCAGCGGTGGCGGCGGGCACGCTGGACATGATCGGCGCGCATGTGCAACCCGGCGTCACCACCGCCGAGCTGGACGCGCTGTGCCAGCGCCACATTGAGTCGCACGGCGGTGTGGCGTCCTGCATCGGTTACCAGGGTTATGCGCACGCCACTTGCATCTCGGTCAACCAGGTGGTGTGCCACGGCGTCCCGCATGCCAAACCGCTCAAGCCCGGTGATGGCCTGAACATCGACCTGGTGGTCAGCATCGACGGCGCGCATGCCGACACCAGCGCGATGTTTTTTGCCGGCCCGCCCACGCTGGCCGGCGCCCGGCTGGCGCGGGTGACGCAAGAGGCGCTGTACCTGGGCATCCGCGAGGTCAAACCCGGCGCCACGCTGGGTGACATCGGCGCGGCCATCCAGCAGCATGCCGCCCGCCACGGCTACAGCGTGGTGCGTGATTTTTGCGGCCACGGCATCGGCACGGCGATGCATGAGGCCCCCGAGGTGCGGCATTTTGGCCGGCGCGGCACCGGCCACCTGCTGGTGCCGGGCATGACCTTCACCATCGAGCCGATGCTCAACGCCGGCCGGCCCGACGTGCGGCTGATGCCCGACCGCTGGACGGTGGTGACCAAAGACCGCTCGCTGTCAGCGCAGTGGGAGCACACGGTGCTGGTCACCGAGACCGGTGTCGAGGTGCTGACCTTGCGGCCCGGTGAGCAAGCCACCGTGGGCCTGCGGCTGCGCGGCGCCTGAAAGCCGCCGCGCGATATCAACGCCCGGCCGGGGTCATCGACTTGACCAGGCCAGCGATTTCGGCCGTGCCTTTGGTGTTGCGCAGCGGGCCCGATTGGTAGTCGGGGTTGCCATAAAAAAGGGTGGTGATGCTGCCGGCCAGATCACCCCCCAGCGGGATCAACAAACGCGACGCGCTGATCTCACGCCCGGCCAATGCCAGCCGAAAGTGTTTGGCGGCCGGGTAGGTGATCTCCAGCACCGGCACCTCGCGGCGCAAAGTGTCGATGGATTGGCTTGACACGCCCAGCCGCAGCACCCCATCGGCACCGGTGAGTTGCGCCTCACACAGCGCCACCAGCCCGCTGGCCAGCACCCGATCAGTCGGCAGGGTGGTGCGACGCCCATCCAGGTAGGTGGCGGCCTGCACATCGGCCGCCGCACTGCGCGCCGTGGGCCACCACGGCAGGCTGGCCGCCAGCAATGACCGCAGCACCCGCCCGCCCCAGCCCGATGCGCGCGGCGCCGGGCCGCCGGGGGGCTTCACAGGCGCATCACCGCAATATCAGCACAGCCTCACGGCCGCACCACCACGATGCGGTCGAGCTGGATGGCCGAGTCATAGATGCTGTCGCCCACGTCTGAGGCCCGGAAGCGCAGCTTCACGCCCTTGCCGTTGTTGGTGGCGGCAAGGCCGGAGATATCGATCTCCTGGCTGATCCAGCCGCCGCTCCACACCTTGCAGTCATTGCCGCCGGTGCCGTAGCCCACGTTCGGGCTGGGCGTGCAGCCGGGCCCGCTCTGGTCAAAGGCCAGGGTGGTGGGGGCGATGGCGGTCAGGCACATGCTGTTGATCGAGCGCTGGAACAAGGTGGTGCTGCCGGTGTCGGTTACCAGCGCCACCTCAAAGCGGTCATCAAAGCCGGACGCGCAGTACTCAATAAACTCTTCCGAGCTGAAGTTCCAGTCGAATTTGAGTTTGGTGGCGGTCTTGGCCAGACAGAAGTTCTGCTCGATCGAGCCCGACGTGGTGGTGAACCCCAGCCCGGTGGACACCAGCCCGGCGTAGCTGCCCTCGGTGGGCAGGAAGGGGCCGAGCCCGGTGATCACCCGGCCGTCGCCGGTGGCTGTCCAGCTGGCCAGATTGCCCTTCTCAAAATTGCCGTTCTGCAAATCACCGGTGTAGGCCAGCAGCGCATCACCGGCCTGGGTGAAGGTGGCGTTGGGCACTTTGGGATCGACCTTGGGCGCAATCGGGGTGAACGAGTCGCCAGTGGTCTTCAAGCTGGTGACCAGTGAATTGAACAAGGCGTTGGCGGACGACTGCGCAAAATCAGAGTTCACCACCCGGGTGTAGCCGTAGTAAGTCTTGGCGCCCTTGCCGACAAACGCATCGCCCATCGTCGAATTGGCCGAGCTTTGGCATGAGCCGTTGTAGACCACGCTGTTGGCCATTGACCCCGGCAGGTTGCTGATGAAGCTGGGCCGGATGGCAAACACATTGCCCATCACGATGATGCGGCCCAGCAGCAGATCGATGGAATTGCTGATCATTGCGCCCAGCGATGCGGTCTCACGGGTGAGAAACACCACCTGGCCGTTGCCATCGACCGCGCCGTGCGTCACCAGCACGATGGTGCCGTAGTTGGTGAAGGTCTTGACCGACGCCACCGTGGCCTGGGCGTCTTTCAGGTAGGTGACGTTGTACAGCGGGCACTGTGAGCCGGTGAACAGGGTTTGCAGCTGCGGGCCCTCATCGAACGGCGCAAATTGCGAGTTGTAGGCATCCCAGATCAGCACATTGCTGTTGCCGACGAAGTTTTGCGGGTCGGCTGTCAACTGCGGGGGGTTCGACGCGCCCACCGCCGCCTTGCCCAGGTTGTAGGGCCGGTAATGCGGAAACGATGCCGGCGGCACCGATTGGGCCTCGGTCGGGCGCGGCGTGCGCGACACCCGCGTGCCGTTGCCCTGCAGCGCCACCTGCTCGGTGCTGCCGCGCGTGCCGGGCGGGTTCAGCATCAAGCCGCCGTCGATGCCTGAGGCATAGCGGATCCAGATGGTGGTGTTGTCGCTGGACACCCCGGCCGCTGCCACACCCGCCAATTGCCGGATGGCCGCCACCGCCTGCTGGCGCGCGGCCAGCGTGTCGCCCAGCGCGGTGATCGCGTTTTGCGCCAGCACCGCCGCAGCGGCCTGGCCGTCGATCACTTGCTGGGCGGCCGCGCTGTCGAGCGACGCGACGATGTTGAGCACGATGACGGGCGACGCCACGCTGTTGCCGTCGATGCTGGCCGCCACCACCAGCCGCACACTCACCGGCGTGGCCGAGGCAAAGGTGGAAAAGCAGCTGTAGACGTTGTCGCCGGCGATGTCGTCGCCGTTGCCGAGCTGGCCGTTGTCCAGCAACGCACACAGCGACGGCCCGGTGGGCTTGCCGGCGTTGTCGGCCCGGTACAGCTTGATGCTGGTGGCGTCGAGCAGCGCGCTGGGCGGGATTTGTGACTGGAAGCGCACCTGCGTGGACGCATTGACCAGAAACTGGGTGGGCGCGGCCACCACATCGGGCAGCGCGTTGATGGCCGGCAGGCTGCCAAACACCCGGGTGGCGATGGCAAACGTCAGCCGCTGCGGGTTGCTGAACTTGAGCAGCGCGGTGGCCTGCGCGCCGGGCGCCAGGTTGCCGGCAATGTTGACAAACGGCCGGTTGTTGCCGTTGGTGCCCGCGGCGTTGGCCAGCGTCACCGTGGGTGCCAACTGGTTGGCCACCTCCAACGTGATCGGCGCGCTGATCAGGACGGCCGAGTTGTTCTTGAGCGTGGCGGTGGCGTCAAAGGTGTTGGTCGCTCGGTTGAAGACCAGGCCCGAGCGGGTGACCGATACCTTGTCAGAGACATCCGCCGACCAGGCCGGGGCGGCTGCCAGGCCCAGCAGGCCGACCAGCATCAGGCCAAAGCGCCCGCGCAAAAAACGACACGCCTGTTCGAACATCGTCATGGCATCCCCCGCCGAAATGATTAGGCCCCGCACGGGCCGGTGAATGACGCGGCTCAGCCGCGCCGTGGGGCCAGGCTGCGCCGGACGCGCAAGCTGCCCAACAAACCCAGTGCACACAGGCCCAGCAGCAGCAGCCCGGCCGACATCGGCTCGGGCACGGCCGTGACCGACACCTGCACCTCATTGCCCAGCGCGGTGAACACCGTCACCGGCCCGGCCGGCGCGCCGCTGAGCTCAAGCGTGAACAGCGCGCCGCTGGCGTCGCTGGTGGCAAACGCTGGCAAGCCGGTGACCGGGTTGAGCATGAAGAACGAGAAACTGTCGGGGAAGGCCCCGGCCTCGGCCGGCAAGCTGCTGGCATTGAAGGCAAAGCGCAATGACATGCCCAGCGTGACGGTGGCCAGGTGCTCATTGAAGAACCCCGCATCACCCAGCGTCACGGCGCCCAGCGCGGCCAGGCTGCCGGTGACATCACCCGACGACGCCTCGGACAGCAGCGCCCCACCGGTGCTGACAAAGCCCGACAGCAGCACGCTGTTGGCGGCCAGGCCGCCGTCCACCAGGTCAAACGCCAGCACGGCTGACGTGCCGGCCAGTGCGGTGGTGTCCACCTGCACCTGCCACACACCGGCTTGTGCGGGTGCGGCGACGCACAAACCCAAGGCGAAGAACAGGCCACTCACACTGCGCTGCCATCTGCTCATACATCCCCCTTGATCGACCGTGCGGAACCGCGTTGCCC
>JANMKO010000145.1:0-10200 GCA_031372085.1 Betaproteobacteria bacterium | reverse complement strand
GATTCCGGCGGCAAGGCCGGGGTGGTGATCTTCACCGACTCACAGTACGCCATTGCGCTGTACAAGGCCCGGGCGATGGAGGCGGTGATCAAGAAGTGTGGCGGCTGCACCGTGCTGAGCTTCGAGGACAGCCCGATCAGTGAAAGCGCCACCCGCATGCCCCAGTTGACAACCTCGCTGCTGCAGCGCTTTGGCGACAAGTGGACGCATTCACTGGCCATCAACGACCTGTACTTCGACTTCATGGGCCCGTCGCTCACATCGGCCGGCAAAAAGGGCGACGGCAGCCCGAAGGCGGTGTCGGCCGGTGACGGCTCAGAGGCGGCTTACCAGCGCATCCGCAGCAAGCGCTTCCAGGCCGGCACGGTGCCCGAGCCGCTGAACATGCAGGGCTGGCAGATCATCGATGAGCTGAACCGCGCCTTTGCCAAGGCACCGTGGTCGGGCTATGTGCCCAAGGTGCACCTGGTCACCGCCGACAACGTGGCCAAGGACGGCGGGCCGAAAAACCTGTTCGACCCCGACAACGGCTACCGCGAGCAGTACAAGAAGATCTGGGCCAAGTAGGCGCTGCGTGACCGCCACACCGGCCAGGCAGCTTGAGCCTTGATCGACGGCCGGCTTGCCGCGCTCAACCTGCCGTTGAGCGGGGCCGCGCCCACCCCATCGCCCTCTGGGCGGCCTGGCATGCGCGCTGCATGGTGCTGGCCTGGGCCGGGCGGCTGGCGCTGGGCGCGCTGGTGGCGCGGTTCTGCAAGGTGAGCCCAGGCCCGCGCTGGCCAGCGCGGGCCCCAGCGGCTGGACAACCCGGCCTGGTGGCCTGCGCACCGGGTTTTTGCAGTGGGCCGGCATCGATCGGCTGGGGTGTGCGCCGGCCGCCGCCGTGACGGGCCGACGGTTGCTGCCAAATCGAGATCAAGAAAAACACGGTGCACGGGCTGGGGCCGGGTGATGGCCGTGGGCAGGCTGATCGCGACAGCGCGCTTGGCGCCGCTTGGCGCCGCTGCTGTTCACCTTTGTCACGGCGCGGCAAATCATTGCCGGGTTGACGGCCGGGGCGGTGAAGGGCCGAGGCGCTGCGGCCCGGTGGTGGCGCCCGCCGCCATGCCGCCACTGGCCACCCAATCGACCAGCGCGTCCAGTGCCGGCCGGGCGGCCAGCGCCTGGTCGTGGTGGATCATTGCCGCCAGCGCCCACCACCGGCCGTGCGCATCGCGCACATAACCGGCCAGTGCCACCACGTCCTTCAACGAGCCACTCTTCAGCCGCGCCCAGCCGGCGGCGGGGCTGGTGCCAAGCCGGTACCGCATTGAGCCGTCCACGCCGGCCACCGGCAGGCTCATCAGCAGCTCGGGCGCCCAGCGGCCGGCCTGGGCCACTTGCAACAGCATCACCAGCTGGCGCGGCGTGATGCGCTCACGGCGCGACAGGCCCGAGCCGTTGTCCAGCACCAGCCCGGCAGTGGGGATCTGGTGCTCGTCCAGCCAGGCCCGCACGCTGCGCGCGGCCAGGCTGGCGGTGCTGGCCGACGGCTCATCGGCCATCGCGGCCAGGCCCAGCGACAGGTAGAGCAGGCGCGCGGTGGGGTTGTCGGATTGCTTGTTCATGCCGCGCAGCAGCTCACCCCAGGGCCGTGACCAGCGGCGCGCCAGCAGGCGCAGCGGGGGCGGGGCGGCTTCTGCGGCGGCGGGTGCGGCGGCCGGTGCGGTGGCGGGTGCGGTGACTGGTGCGGTGGCCTGTGCGGTGGCGGGTGCAGTGGCCGGTGCGGTGGCCGGTGCGGCGGCGGGTGCGATGGCGGGTGCGGTGACTGGTGCGGCGACCTCTGCGGCGGCTGGCGCGGCTGCTTGGGCGCGGCTTTCTGCGCCCGTGGCCATGGCCGTGGCCGCCAGCGGCGCGTCTGCGTCACGCACCCGGCCCTGCCACTGGCCGCCCAGGCCTTGCCACAGCCAGCGCAGATGGCGCTCGGCCAGCGCATTGCGGTCGATCAGTGCCAGGCCGGTGCGCTGGGTGCAGGCTTTTGGAAAGCCGCCGCGCAAGGCGATGTGCAGCCGCCCCGGCCCGGTCTCGGTGCGCAGCGGCGGGCTGGCCCAGTCCTCAGCCCAATCGCGGCAGGCGCGGTCGGTCAGGCGCAGCGCGCTGGCGTCGATCTGCACGCCGGGCAGGGGCGGCAGTGCACGGGCCACCACCACGCCGGGCTGGGCCGGGTCTTGGCTGCTGATCTCCAGGCCCATCAGGTTGTGCGTCAGCGCCAGTGCGTCGGGCACGGCGTTGTAGGCCAGCTCGGGCCAACCGTCAAACGGCGGCGCAGCCTCATCAGGCAAGGCGGGGCGGAACAGCTGGCGGTCGAGCACGATGTCACCGGCGATCTCACGCACGCCCAGCCAGCGCAGTTCGGCCAGCAGCGCGCCCAGTTGCGGCAGGCCCAAGTCGGGGTCGGCGCCGCCGCGCAGCACCAGGTCACCGGCCAGCACATCGCCTTGCAGCGCGGCGCTGCTGAGCAGATCGGTAAAACCGCGGTGGTTGGGGCCCAGCCGGTCAAGTGCCACCACGCTGGTCAACAGCTTCAGGGTGGACGCCGGCGGCATCGGCCGGTCAGCGTGAACTTGCCAGCGCGGGGCGCTGCGCTGCCGGCGCTGCGGCGCGGCTGTGGTGGCGGTGGCGGTGGCGGTGATGGTGGCGGCGGCGGTGGCCGGCACCACCATCGCGGCCAGCGCATCGGCCGGCACCTGGGCTTGTTGCAAGGCCCGCGCCACGCCAGCCGGCAGGGTGCTGTCGGGCGGCGGTTGGGGCCATCGCCGGGCCGGCTGGGCGGCGGCCGGGCCCGCCGCCAGCGTCCAGGCCGCCAGCACGCTGACCACCATCGAGGCCAGCGACCCACCTGAAGATCGGCCAGCAGGTGTTGTCATGGGCTGATTTTAGGCAGCCGCCCCGGCCCAAACCGGTTTGCCGGCCGGCGCCAGCGGGCTGGGCAGCGGCGATGATGCGGCCGGACGCGCCGCCGCTGGCGCCGCCGATCGTCGGCTGTGCCAACGCCCGTGCGGCCACCGTCACTTGCCACCATCACTTGCCACCGTCACTTGCCACTGTCACTTGTCACCCTCACTTGCCGCCGTCACTTGCCGCGATCACCTGCAACCAGCCCCCCGGCGCGCCACCGCGCCGGTTGCATCACCGTGGCCCTGGCGGCGCTGGTGGGCCTGCTGGGCCTGCTGATCGGCTGCGCCGCGCCACCGATCAACACCCACCACCCCGCCCAGGCGCAAGACAGCCGGGTGCAGTGGCTGGTGCTGCACTTCACTGGCCAGACGCTGGCCGACTCGCTGCGCCTGCTCACCGGGCCACAGGTCAGCGCGCACTACCTGCTGAGCGACGAGAGCCCGCCGGTGGTCTACCGGCTGGTGGACGAAAACCGCCGCGCCTGGCATGCCGGCGACAGCGCCTGGCGCGGCCACACCCAGCTCAACGCCAGCGCGATCGGCATCGAGATCGTCAACCCCGGGCCGGTGCGGCAGGCCGACGGCAGCACGCTGTTTGCGCCGTACCCGGCCGCGCAGATCGATGCGCTGATCGCGCTGGTGCGGGCCATCGTGGCGCGCCACGGCATCCGGGGCGACCACATCCTGGGCCACAGCGACATCGCGCCGCAGCGCAAGGTGGACCCCGGCCCCGCCTTCCCGTGGCAGCGGCTGGCCGCAGCCGGGCTGGTGGCGTGGCCGGACGCGGCGCAAGTGGCCCGGCTGCGGCCGCGCTTCGACGCGGCGCTGCCCAGCCTGGCCTGGTTTGCCCAGGCGCTGGCCACCCTGGGCTACAGCCTGCCCGCCAGCGGCCCGCAGGCGCCGGACGATGCTGCCGAAACCCGCACCCGCCGGGTGATTGCTGTTTTTCAGATGAAGTACCGCCCGGCGCGCTTCGACGGCCAGCCCGATGCCGAGACGGCGGCGCTGCTGCAAAGCCTGGTGGACGGGCAGGCGCCGTGAATACGGCAGGCGCTTGGGCTTGTGCCTGTGCTTGCGCCCGCGCCTGCGCCTGCGGATGCGCTTGTGCTTGCGCATCCGCTTGCGCTTGTGCCTGCCCGGCCCACCCGCCGGCATCGCGCCAGCCCGGCGCGGGCCGCGTGGCCCGCTGAAGGTACTGGATGAGCCTCGGTACCTGCCCCGCGCCAGCGGCCACCGCGCCGATCCCCGTGCTGGCCATCACCGGGCTGTCGTTGGCGGCCGGCGCCAGCGGCATCTCACTGCGGCTGGCTGACGCGCTGCTGCCACGCCTGGCGCATGACTTCGCCATCTCGCTGGGCCAGGCGTCGCAGGTGATCACCGCGTTTGCGGTGGCGTATGGCGTGTCGCAGCTTGTGTTCGGCCCGCTGGGGGATCGGTACGGCAAATACCGCGTCATCGGCTGGGCCTGCGCCGCGTCGGCCGTCACCTCGCTGCTGTGCGCGCTGGCGCAAAGCCATGCCGCGCTGCTGGCCGGGCGCCTGCTGGCGGGCGCCACTGCGGCGGCCGTCATCCCCCTGTCGATGGCCTGGATCGGCGACGTGGTGGCCTACGAGCGGCGCCAGCCAGTGCTGGCGCGCTTCCTGATCGGCCAGATCACCGGCTTTGCCATCGGCGTGTGGGCGGGCGGATTTGCCGCCGAGCACCTGGACTGGCGCACGCCTTTTTACGCCGTGGCGCTGTTGTTTCTGGCCGTGGCCGGCGTGCTGGCGTGGGTGCGGCGCGGCCTGCCTGCGGCCGCCGTGGCACCACGCGCGGCGGCACCCGGCAACCTGCTGCAACGCACACGGGCCGAGTTTGGCGCGGTGCTGGCCCAGCCCTGGGCGCGGGTGGTGCTGGTGACGGTGTTCTTGGAGGGCGCGGCGGTGTACGGGCCGTTTGCCTTCATCGCGTCACACCTGCACCAGCGCTTTGGCCTGCCGTTGTCCACCGTGGGCGCGCTGGTGATGCTGTTTGCGCTGGGCGGCCTGGTCTTTGCGCTGGGTGCGCGGTGGTTGGTGCGCCGGCTGGGTGAAGTGGTGCTGGTGCGGGCCGGGGCAATCTTCATGGCCAGCGCGCTGGCGGTGCTGGCCGCCGCCCCGGCCTGGGCCTGGGCCATGCCGGCCTGCGCACTGATGGGGCTGGGCTTTTACATGCTGCACAACACGCTGCAAACCCACGCCACCCAGATGGCACCCGAGCGCCGGGGCGCGGCGGTGGCAGCCTTTGCGGCCTGCTTTTTTGGCGGCCAATCGGTGGGCGTGGGCCTGGCCGGGCTGTTCGCAGCTACCAAACATCGTTGAACCCGCCCATCCTGCACCGCAAGGAGCTGATGGTGGCGTTCGGCCATCCCGGGCAGCAGTTTGCTAAGCGGGCCAGCTACCGGCAGCTGGAGCCCCGACTGCAGCGCGACATCAAAACCTTTTTTGGCGACTACCGCGCCGCGCAGGCCGCAGCAATGCGGCTGCTGATGGAATCGGCCGATCCCGCCAAGCTGATGACGGCCTGCCAGCAAGCCGCCGAGCAAGGCCTGGGTTGGCTGGACGGCCAGCATTCTCTGCAACTGCACATTGACCTGGTGGAGCGCCTGCCGGCTATCCTGCGGGCTTATGTGGCTTGCGGTCTGGTGCTGTGGGATGCGACCAGCGACGTGCAGCTGGTGAAGATTCACATCGGGTCGGGCAAGCTAACGCTGATGGAGTTTGATGACTTCGACTTGAGCCCGCTGCCACGCCTGAAGCGCCGGGTGAAGGTGACGCTGCGGCGCCAGGACTACGGCATGTTTGAGTACGGTTCGGCCGAGTACCCCAAGCCGATGCTGTACCGCAAGAGCCGCTACCTGCACGAGGACAGCCCCGGCTACGCCGAGCAATTGGCATTTGACGAGGCGCTGGAGGCGACCGGCATCCTGGGGCCCAGCGATTTTGGCCCACCCGCCGAGCAGGTCGAAGCTCTGCTGGAGCATCGGCGGCTGGGGATATCCGGCATGTCCTTGGTGCGCAGCCAGCGCATCCCGGAACTTGATCAATCCTGCGGCCGCAACTTCACTTACCGGTCGTTCATCGAGTGTGGGGAGACCCAGCAACGACTGGGCATCCGGAACCTGCCGCTCAACCCAGCCACCTACAACGCGCTCTACGACCTGGCCACGCAAATCCTGGATCCGGTGATCGATTACTTTGGTTCGATCCGGCTGACCTACGGGTTCTGTTCGGCGGAGCTTGGTCGGCACCTCAGCAAGCGTGTGGCGCCGAAGCTGGACCAGCATGCCGGGTGTGAGGTCGGACGGAGAGGCCTGTCCATCTGTGATCGTGGTGGAGCGGCGTGTGACTTCGTAGTTGACAACGAAGACATGCAAGTTGTCGCCAAATGGGTTATTGAGAACACGGCGTTTGATAGATTAAAGTCGCGTGAAGAGTTATCAACTTCTCACCAATATATTGGTGCGCGCAATGATTTGTAGGCGACACTCAGCTTGGTAAACCCACACTGCGACGCCTGAGTACTTCAACTTTGTTGGTTCCAAGATTGACGGGATTGTCGGTTGATGTTCATTGGCGTGTGTCAAGGCGCAATCAGAAAATAGTCTCAAGTCAGCAGCGCCAAGTCATTGACGCGACGATACTAGTCGCTGGCAGCGTGCAACGCGGCCAAGGCTGGACCAGATCGGCAGAGACGAGCGAGGGCACTTTGCTTAGATCGCCTGCAATGCGACCAAGAGCGCGGGCAGTGATCCTGTCACCACCCCCCATACGATCCCTTCGTCAACGTCGGCGTAGGCGTGCACCAGCAGATTGCGCATCGCTACGGCCCGGGACAGGTCTGGCAAGCGGCTGGCTGTGTCGGGATCGGCCTGCCTCAGCTTGCCCAAAGCCTCGCCCAGAATGATGAAGTGGCGCTCGATGGCCGCACGCAGCAAATCGTCGTTGCAGAAGTCCTCGAATGTCTTGCCGGCAGAGAATCGCAGGATGCGTTGCGCGGCCTCCGCCGCATCCCAAAGCCACTTGCGTGAATCAGGCGGCATACACCGCTTGCCGCTCAGAGGCCAGGCGCTGCTTGAAATACGGATTGCGGATTGACTGTTCGACAACCAGGTCCACCGGCCGGACAAAAAGCCGTTCAAGCCCCTCCTTGAGCGAAAAGAAGGCGTCGGCATACGCGACAGGTGCAAGGTCGTTGAAAACGACGACAAAATCGAGGTCGCTGCGCGTCGGATCGAAATCCTCGCGGACAGCCGAGCCAAACAGATACAGCCTGCACGCGCCCGCGCGCCGGCACAGGTCCGCAATATCGGCTTGCTTGTCAGTCACCAGCGCGGGTAGTTGCATGGCTGAATTCAAACCGCCCGCTATGCGCATCGTCAAGCTCAAACATCAATATTCGCCGCCCGCAACGCATTGCTTTCGATGAAGTTGCGCCGCGGCTCCACCTCATCACCCATCAGCATCGTGAACACCCGGTCGGCCTCGATGGCATCGTCGATCTGCACCTTCAGCAGCCGGCGCACGGTCGGGTCCATCGTCGTCTCCCACAGCTGCATCGGGTTCATCTCACCCAGGCCTTTGTAGCGCTGGCGGCCCACCGCATGCTCGGCCTGGCCGATCAGCCAGGCCATCGCGGCGCGGAAATCAACCACCCGCTGCTCTTTGGCGCGCTCACCGTCACCGCGCCGCACCAGCGCGTCGGCACCCAGCAGCCCTTTGAAGGTCTGGCCGGCCTCACTGAGCGCGGCGTAGTCGGCGCCGTGCACAAAATCCTGCGTGATCACGCTGCTCTTGATGTTGCCGTGCAGCCGGCGGCTGATGCGCAGCAGGTGCTTGTCGGTGCGCTCGTCAAACTGCGCCTCTACCGTGGCGTCGTGCAGCGCGGCTTGCAAGGTGATGGCGCTGGCCTCCGCGCTGGCCGTCGTGTCCAGATCGAGGGTCAAGCCGTTGGTGATGGCGCGCAGGCCGTCCACGTCCATCCAGTTGCTCAGACGGTCCATCACGTGGGTGGCCAGCACGTATTTGGCGGCCAGTGCCTCCAGCGCGGCGCCGGTCATTGCGGCGCGGGCTGGCGCTGCGCCGCTGGTGGTGTCAGCGCTGGCCGTGCCGTCGGGCCACACCGCTGCGCCGTCGAGTGCCACTTTCAACAAGAAGCTGTCCAGCTCCAGCCCGTCTTTCAAATACTGCTCATGCTTGCCCACCTTGACTTTGTACAACGGCGGCTGGGCGATGTAGATGTGGCCACGCTCCACCAGCACCGGCATCTGGCGGTAGAAAAACGTCAGCAGCAGGGTGCGGATGTGGGCGCCGTCCACATCGGCGTCGGTCATGATGATGATGCGGTGGTAGCGCAGCTTGTCGACGTTGAAGTCGTCATTGCCGATGCTGGTGCCCAGGGCGGTGATCAAGGTGACGATCGAGTCGCTGCTCAGCAGCTTTTCGTAGCGCGCTTTCTCGACATTCAATATCTTGCCGCGCAGCGGCAGGATGGCCTGAAATTTACGGTCGCGCCCCTGTTTGGCGCTGCCGCCGGCACTGTCACCCTCGACGATGTAGATCTCACACAGCGCCGGGTCTTTCTCCTGGCAATCGGCCAGTTTGCCGGGCAGGCCCATGCCGTCCAGCACGCCTTTGCGGCGCGTCATCTCGCGCGCCTTGCGGGCCGCCTCACGGGCCCGCGCGGCTTCAACAATCTTGCCGCAGATGATCTTGGCGTCGATCGGGTGCTCTTGCAGCCAGTCGGTCAGCAGCTTGCTGACGATTTCTTCCACCGGGCCACGCACCTCGCTAGACACCAATTTGTCTTTGGTCTGGCTGCTGAACTTGGGCTCGGGCACCTTGATGCTGACGATGCAGGCCAGGCCTTCGCGCATGTCGTCGCCGGCAATCTCGACCTTGGCTTTTTTGGCCAGCTCGCTGTCGTCAATGTATTTGTTGATCACCCGGGTCATCGCGGCGCGCAAGCCGGTGAGGTGGGTGCCGCCGTCGCGCTGCGGGATGTTGTTGGTGAAGCACAGGACGTTTTCGTTGTAGCCGTCGTTCCACTGCATTGCCACTTCAACGCCCACGTTGGTGCCTTGGTCACTCACCTTGTCGCCAGCGGCATGAAAGATGTTGGGGTGCAACACCTTTTTGCCCTTGTTGATGAACTCGACAAAGCCCTTCACGCCACCGGCAAAGGCAAAGTCGTCCTCTTTGCCGTTGCGCTCATCGACCAGCCGGATGCGCACGCCGTTGTTCAAGAAGCTCAGCTCACGCAGGCGTTTGGCCAGCACGTCGTAGTGAAAATCGACATGGGTGAAGATCGACTCGTCGGGTGAGAAGTGCACCTCGGTGCCGCGCTTCTCGGTATCACCGCTGATGCGCATCGGCCGGGTTTCAACCCCGTCGCGCATCTCGGCCAGGCCGTCTTGCGGAATGCCCTTGGCAAAGTCCATGAAATGCACTTTGCCCTCACGGCGCACGGTGAGCCGCAGGCTTTTGCTCAGCGCGTTGACGCAGCTCACGCCCACGCCGTGCAGGCCACCCGAGACCTTGTAGCTGTTCTGGTTGAACTTGCCGCCGGCGTGCAGCTCAGTGAGTGCAATCTCGGCCGCGCTGCGTTTGGGCTCGTGCTTGTCGTCCATCTTCACCCCCGTGGGGATGCCGCGGCCGTTGTCGATCACGCTGATGCTGTTGTCGCTGTGGATGGTGACGATGATGTCGTCGCAGTGCCCGGCGAGTGACTCGTCGATCGAGTTGTCCACCACCTCGAATACCAGGTGGTGCAGACCGGTGCCGTCGCTGGTGTCGCCGATGTACATGCCGGGGCGCTTGCGCACCGCCTCCAGGCCTTCCAGGATCTGGATGCTGCCCTCGCCATAGGCGGCCGAGGCCTCGGACCCGGTGGACGCCACCAGGCCGTCGGCGGTGGGCACCTCGCGCTGGGTCACACCGCTGTTGCCCTTGGACGGGGCGCCCGCTGGGCTGGCCGGCTGGCCCTTGCTCGGGTCATGGGGCAGGGTGGGTTCGGTCATCAATCACTCGCTTTCGAGGGTTCTGGCGGTGGGCCCGGCGGCAAAACGGCCGGCCCTTAAAACGCTGAAGCGGGCACTGGGCCCGCCGCTGCTGCTGTTTGCGTGTTGCGCGCTAAATGCGCATCGGCATCACCACGTACTTGAAACCGGTCTGCTCGGGCACGGTGATCAGGGCACTGGCATTGCCGTCCTGCAGCTCGATCTTGACCATGTCCTGGCTGATGTTGG
>JANMKO010000142.1:0-4520 GCA_031372085.1 Betaproteobacteria bacterium | reverse complement strand
CCGCAGTGATGCCCGACGCCTGCAGCAGCGCCTGGGCCAGTTGCTGACGGCCTGGGAAAAAGACCAGGCCGATGAAGCGGTGGCGGTGGCGGTGGCGGTGGCTGGGGACGACCGTGCGCCGCTGCCGGCGCAAGACGGGGCGCAGCCAGCCGCGTCGGCGCCAAGGCCGGGTCTGGCAGCGGATCAGCCCACCGACCCCGACCCGGCGACCGACCCCGCGCTGGCGACCGATCCCGCGCTGACGACCGATCCCGACCCGGCGACCGACGCCCATCCGCGCCTCCTTCACGCCTTGCAAAGCACCGTGTGCGCCAGCCTGCCGGCCGACGAGCCGCGCGCCGCCGCGCTGGCCGACGCGCTGGCCGCGCTGGCCCGGCGCGTGGCCGACGAAGGCGCCACCCCGGCGCTGGCCGACGCGGTGGCCGGTGTCTGCCAGCAAGCGCGCTGCCTGCTCGGCCTGCGCCATGAGCTGGTGAATGAGCTGCTGGCGCTGTGCGACGCCTTGACCGATGGCCTGACGGACCTGGCCGACGAAGGCAGCGTGGCCCGCGCCCAGGGCGACCGCCTGCGCCAGCGGCTGGACGGCGCCCACAGCGCGCGGGCGGTGCGCGCCGCCCGCCACTTGCTGGACGACTCTCGCGCCCGCCAGCAGGCGCTGCAAAGTGAGCGGGTGCTGGCGCGAGAGGCGCTCAAGCAACTGGTGCAACAGGTGTTGGCCGAGCTGGGCGATCTGGCCAGCGCCACCGGCCGCTACAACGACCAGCTGCACGACCAGGCCCGGGCCGTGGCGGCGGCCGATTCACTGCCCCGCCTGGCCGACGTGGTGCAGCAGATGCTGGGCGACAGCCGGGCGGTGCAGGCCCTGGTGGCCGGCGCGCGGGCCCGGCTGGCGGCCGAGCAAAGCCGGGCCGGTGATCTGCAGGCCCGGGTGCTGGGCTTGGAGGGTGAGCTGCGCCGGCTGGCCGACGAGGTGTGTACCGACGCGCTGACGCAGGTGGCCAACCGGCGCGGGCTGGCCCAGGCATTTGAGCAAGTGTGCGCAGCGGCAGCGGCAGACCAGCACGGCGCCGACGCCGCGCCGCTGGCGGTGGGCCTGATCGACATCGACAACTTCAAGAAGCTGAACGACAGCCTGGGCCATGCCGCTGGTGACGTGGCGCTGCAAAGCCTGGCCGCGCGCGTCAAGGCATGGCTGCGCCCGGTGGACCACATCGCCCGTTTTGGTGGCGAAGAGTTTGTTGTGCTGCTGCCCGCCACCCCGGTGGCCGAAGCCCAGCAGGTGCTCACCCGGCTGCAGCGCCGGCTCAGCGCCAGCCTGTTCATGCACGACGGCCAAGAGGTGTTTGTCACCTTCTCGGCCGGCGTCACCGCCTGGCGGCCGGGTGAGGCGCTGGACGCCGCGCTGGCGCGCGCCGATGAAGGGCTTTACCAGGCCAAGCGCAGCGGCAAAAACCGCACCTGCAGCGCCTGACGCCCGGCCTTTGCTGGGGACGGCGGAGGTGAGGTCGAACCGACCACCGATCTGGCACCGTGACCGCCAACCCAGCCGTCCACCTGACAGCGGCAAGGTGTCAGACCGGGGGCCGGCGGTGCATCGTGATCACCTGGCTGCGGCTGGCGGGTGCGGCCGGCAGCCCGACCGCCGGCCCGGCGCCACAGCCGCCGCAGCCACCGCAACCGCCGGCTGCCGGCGGGCTGTCGCGGCCCAGCAGCCGGCGCTGCAGCGCACCGCGCCAGGCTTGCGGCAGCAGCGCCCAGGCGGCGTAGCCGGCGCTGGCCAGCACGATCAACGCGGTGAGTGCTGCTTGCATCAAGCGGCCCTCAGCCACCCAGCCACAGCGCGCTGCGGTAGGTCAAAAACGCAGCGGCATAGGCCAGCGCAAACTGGTAGCCGGCCATCAGCAGCGGGTAGTGCCAGCTGTTGGTCTCGCGTTTGACGGCGGCCAGCGTGGACAGGCACTGCGGCGCAAACACATACCAGGCCAGCAGCGACAAGGCGGTGGCCAGTGACCAGCTGTGCGCGATCACCGGCGCCAGTTGCTCGGCCACCGCGTCGCTGGCGGCGGACAGCGCGTACACCGTGCCCAGCGCGCCCACCGCCACCTCTCGCGCGGCCAGGCCGGGCACCAGCGCGATCGAGATCTGCCAGTTGAAGCCGATCGGCGCAAACACATGCTCCAGCGCCCGGCCCAGCTGGCCGGCGTAGCTGTGCTGGATGGCCGGGCCGGCTATTTGCACACCCGCGCCTGCCGCCGGCACTGGGTAGCTGGACAAAAACCACAGCACCACCATCAGCGAGAAGATGATGGTGCCCACCCGCCGCACAAAGATGCGGGCGCGCTCCCACAGGCCCAGCGCCAGGCTGCGCAGCGCCGGCCAGCGGTAGGCCGGCAGCTCCAGCATCAGCGGTTGGTAGCGGCGCTTCAACCACAGCGCCTTGAACAGCCAGGCCACGCCCATCGCCGAGCCCACACCGGCGACATACAGCGCAAACAGCACCAGCCCGCGCAGGTTGAACGGGCCCACCGCCCGCGCCGGCACAAACGCGCCGATCAGCAGCGCATAGACCGGCAGCCGGGCCGAGCACGTCATCAGCGGCGCGATCATGATGGTGGTGATGCGGTCTCGCCAGTGCACGATGGTGCGGGTGGCCATCACCCCCGGCACCGCGCAGGCAAAGCTGGACAGCAGCGGGATAAAGGCGCGGCCCGACAAGCCCACCTTGCCCATCAGCTTGTCCAGCAAAAACGCCGCCCGTGGCAGGTAGCCAGAATCCTCCAGCAGCAGGATGAAGAAAAACAGGATCAGCAACTGCGGCAGAAAGACCAGCACGCTGCCGGCCCCGGCGATCACGCCGTCCACCAGCAGGCTGCGCAGCGGGCCCGGGGCCAGGTGGGCCAAAGTCCAGTCGCCCGCGCTGGCCATGCCGGCACGGATCAGGTCCATCGGCGCATTGGCCCACGAGAACACCGCCTGGAAGATCACCAACAGCAGGCCGGCCAGGATCACCAGCCCCCACACCGGGTGCAGCACCCAATCGTCGATCTGGCCCTGCCAACGCGGGCGGGGCGCGGCCAGCGGCGCGGCCAGCGCCAGGATGCGGCGCACCTCTTGCTGTAGCTCGGCGGGGCTGGCGGGTGGGGTTGGCGGAGGTGGCGTGGCTGCGGTGCTTTGCCCCGCGACTGCGCCCGGCGCGGTTGCGGGACTCGGCGCCCCCGGCAGCGGCCACTGCGCCAGTTGCGCCAGCAGCGCGGCATGGCCACCGGCGCGCACCGCCACCGTCTCGACCACCGGGCAGCCCAGCTCAGCGGCCAGCCGGGCGGTGCTGATCACCAGGCCGCGGGCGCGCGCGGTGTCCACCATGTTCAGCGCCACCAGCATCGGCCGGCCCAGGCGCTTGAGCTCCAGCACCAGGCGCAGGTTCATGCGCAGGTTGGTGGCGTCCACCACCGCCACCAGCAAATCGGGCCGGTCTTGCCCGGCGCGCCGGCCCTCGATCACCTCCAGCGTGACCTGCTCATCGGGCGTGGCGGGGTTCAGGCTGTAGGTGCCGGGCAGGTCGATCACCTGCACCGTGCGGCCGTCGGCCAGCCGGGCCAGGCCGATCTTGCGTTCGACCGTGACGCCGGCGTAGTTGGCCACTTTCTGCCGTGCGCCGGTAAGCAGGTTGAACAGCGCCGTCTTGCCGCAGTTCGGGTTGCCGACCAGCGCCACGCTGTGCAGCCCGGCGGGCACGGTGGGGGCCAGGGTGCCGCTCATCGGTGGCGCATCAAACGCGGGAGACCTGGATGCAGCGCGCCTCCAGCAGGCGCAACGCAAACAGCGTGTCGCCCACCACCACCGCCAGCGGCTCGCGACCACCCGGGCCGCGCCGCAGCACCTGCACTGGCTCACCGGGCAAAAAACCCAGCTCGGCCAGGCGGCGCAGGTGGTGGGCATCCAGATCTGGCCCGTTGGCGCACACCTGGGCCACGGTGGCGTGGGCGCCGTCGGGCAGGTCGGCAAGCAGGGTGGTCATGGCGGGGGTGGGCGGCAGAGGCGTGCGGCAGAGGCGTGGTGCAGGGCGTGAGGCAGGAAGTCAGGCAGGGAGTGGGGCAGAAAGCGACACCTGAATCTAAATGCGATTCTCTCTCATTTCGACCCCCGATGGGGGCCGTGCCGAGCACCGGGTTGCGTTGCCTCAAGGGCCCGTGCCGGGCCGTGCGCTGCTGCGCGGGCGCACGCCGTGCCAGGCCCCGGCGCCGGCCAGCGCCAGGCCGGCACCGGCATGGGCCCAGCCGAGTGCCGGGCGCACGGCCTCGGGCGCAAAGTAGTACAGCGCGTAGGCGCTGGCGCTGGCCAGTACAAACAGGCCGCACAGCGCCAAGCCGCTGCGCCGCTGGCCGGCATGGCGCGGCCGCTGCGCCAGGCGCCAGGTGGCGGGGATGTGGTGGCCGGCCATCAGGCCGCCGCCAAACAGTGCGGCAAAAGCGGCTGCGCCGTGCAGCTTCATCAGCCCGGCCTCGGCCGGGTGCGGCAGC
>JANMKO010000130.1:0-2218 GCA_031372085.1 Betaproteobacteria bacterium | reverse complement strand
CTTCCACTCGTCTTGCCGAAACAGCAGGTTGCGCCGCTCGGCCACCCGCTCGATCACGCCGCCATCACCGGCCGGCTGCCAGAACACGCGGTCGCCCACCACGCAGTCGCTTTTTTTTCCCCGGGTGTGGCACAGCACCCGGCTGCCGTCGGCGGTCTCCACCATGCATTGGCGGCCGTGCGCGGCCACCACGCGGCCGTTGCCCAGGATGTCAGTGATATGGCTGCTTGCCGCTGCCAGTCCCGTCATGCCGGCACGGCGGGCAGCGCGGCCAGCCGCTCACTGGCGGGCGGGTGCGAGTAGTAAAAGCGCACGTACAGCGGGTCGGGCGTCAAGGTGGCGGCGTTGTCTTTGTGCAGCTTGAGCAGCGCGCTGGCCAGGTCGTGGCCGCTGGCCTGGGCGCAGGCGTAGGCGTCGGCCTGAAACTCATGCTTGCGCGACAACTGCGCCATCAGCGGTGACGCAAAAAAGCCGAACACCGGCACCACGGCCATGAACAGCAGCAATGCCAGCGCGTCATTGGGTGCGCCCAGGTTGGGTTGAACCCCCAGCCCGACGTAGAACCCGGGTTGGCCGGCCAGCCAGCCCAGCAGCGCCAGCGCGGCCAGGCTGAAACCAAACATCATCACCAGCCGCTGCGTGATGTGCTTGTGCTTGAAGTGGCCCAACTCATGCGCCAGCACGGCCTCGACCTCAGCCGGCGTCAATGTGGCCAGCAAGGTGTCGTAAAACACCACCCGTTTGGCCGCACCCAGCCCGGTGAAGTAGGCATTGCCGTGCGCTGAGCGGCGGCTGCCGTCCATCACGAACAGGCCTTTGGCCGTCATGCCGCAGCGCTGCATCAACGCCTGGACACGGGTCTTCAAACCATCATCCGCCAGCGGCTCGAACTTGTTGAACAGCGGCGCGATCACGGTGGGGTAGGCCACCATCACCAGCAAGTTGAAGGCCGTCCAGGCACCCCAGGCCCACAACCACCATGCGCCGCCGGCAGCACCCATGATCCACAGCACACCGGCTGCCAGCGGCAGGCCGACGAGCAGCGCCAGCAGCAAGCCCTTGAGTTGATCGGCCAGGTACAGCCGCCAGGTGTTGCGGTTGAAGCCGAATTGCTGCTCGATACGGAAGGTGCTGACCAGCTCAAACGGCAAATCCAGCAGACCGCCGATCAGCGCAAACGCCGCCAGCAGCGTGAGCTGGTAGGCCAGGTTGCCGAAGCCGGGTTGCACGGCATCGCGCACCACCGTGTTGAGCGCGTCCAGCCCACCGAGCAAGGTCCAGCCCAGCAGCAGCGCGCTGCCAAATGCGGTGGCCAGCAGGCCAAACCGGCCTTTGGCCAGCGTGTAGTCGGCTGCGCGCTGGTGGGCGGCCAGGCTGACGGCGCCGGCAAAGGCCGCCGGCACGGCAGGCCGGTGGGCGGCCACATGGCGCAGCTGGCGGGTGGTGAGCCAGAAATTGAGCGCCAGACTGGCCACCAGCGTGGCGGCAAAAAGCAGGGTCAGCAGGGCAGGGGACATGGGCCGAAGTGTAGGCCGGCGGGCCGCCTGTTGCCGACATGGGCGGGCGTGCACGGCTGCGACAATTCAGCGATGAGCGCCGTCCCCACCCCAAGCAACGAACCCACCACGGCCAGCGCCTTGCTGGCCGCCAACGACCAGAACCTGGTCTGGATCGACCTGGAGATGACCGGCTTGTCGCCGTTTACCGACCGCATCATCGAGATCGCGGTGGTGGTCACCGACGCCCACCTCACCCGGCCCGCCGAGGGCCCGGTGCTGGCCATCCACCAGAGCGACGCGGTGCTGGACGGCATGGACAAATGGAACAAGAGCACCCACGGCAAAAGCGGCTTGATTGACCGGGTGCGGGCGTCCACCGTGGACGAGGCAGCGGCCCAGCAGCAGGTGATCGCCTGGCTGAAGGGCTACGTGGCCAAGGGCAAAAGCCCGATGTGCGGCAACTCGATCTGCCAGGACCGGCGCTTCATGGCCAAAGACATGCCGCTGCTGGAAGACTTCTTCCACTACCGCAACCTGGATGTCAGCACGCTCAAAGAGCTGGCCCGGCGCTGGAAGCCGGCAGTGCTGGCCGGCGTCAAAAAAGCCCAAGCCCACACCGCTTTGGCCGACATCCATGAGTCGATCGATGAGCTGATGCACTACCGACAGCATCTGCTGGCGGTTTGACAGGCACCGACAGCATCTGCTGGCAGTTTGAC
>JANMKO010000129.1:0-1605 GCA_031372085.1 Betaproteobacteria bacterium | reverse complement strand
CGGCTGGCAGCGCAGGCTGTACGGGTCTTGAACCCTTTCATCCCCCTCCAGATGCGATTGCCGGATGGCGCTGCCGGCCAGCAGGCGGCGGTAATAAACCGCCACGTCGATCTGCCCGGGCTGGCCGCGCAGCGCGTGGATTCGTGCATCAAACGGGCCGTCGCTGCCGCGCGCGGCGTCCACCGTCAGCGCGCCGATCAGCAAGGCGGCTTCGAGCACCGGCTCAAAGCTGAGCAGGGCATGCAGCGCCAGCGCGGTGCTGGTCTGGGTGCCGTTGATCAGCGCCAGCCCCTCTTTGGCGGCCAGTTGCAGCGGGGCGATGCCGGCGGCCTGCAGCACCGGCGCGGCGGGCTGGCGCAGGCCGTCAACCCAGAATTCGCCCTCGCCCATCAGCGCCAAGGTCATGTGGGCCAGCGGCGCCAGATCACCCGACGCGCCCACCGAGCCCTGGCTGGGCACATACGGGCACAGGCCGGCGTTGTGCACTGCCACCAGGGTGTCGATGACGATGGGCCGCACGCCCGAATAGCCGCGCGCCAGGCTGGCGGCCTTGAGCGCCAGCATCAGCCGCAGCACGGGGGGTGGCAGCGGCGGCCCCACGCCCACGCTGTGCGAGCGGATCAGGTTGCGCTGCAAGGTGGCCAGGTCACCCTCGCTGATGCGGGTGGACGCCAGCTTGCCAAAGCCGGTGTTCACGCCGTAGACCGGCGCGCTGCCCTCGGCCGCCCGCCGCACCACGGCCGCACTGGCCTGGATGCCGGGCAGCGCGGCCGGGTCCACCACCAGGGGCTGGCCACCGGCATGCAGGGCTTGCAATTCATCCAGCGACAGGTGGCCGGGGCGCAGCAACATGGTTTTTTGTCCGTCTAAGGTCAATGGGATGGGCGCCCTGCGCTGCCAGGGCGCGGTGGGTCAGACCATCGGCAGGTTCAGCCCTTGCTCACGGGCGCAGGCCACCGCGTCGGCATAGCCGGCATCGGCATGGCGCATCACGCCGGTGGCGGGGTCGTTCCACAGCACCCGCTCGATGCGCCTTGCCGCCGCAGCGCTGCCGTCGCAGACGATCACCACCCCGCTGTGCTGTGAGTAGCCCATGCCCACGCCACCGCCGTGGTGCAGGCTGACCCAGGTGGCGCCACCCGCCGTGTTGAGCAGCGCATTGAGCAGCGGCCAATCGCTCACGGCGTCGCTGCCGTCCAGCATCGATTCGGTTTCGCGGTTGGGGCTGGCCACCGAGCCCGAATCAAGGTGGTCGCGGCCGATCACGATCGGCGCTTTCAGCTCACCGCTGCGCACCATCTCATTGAAGGCCAGCCCGGCGCGGTGCCGCTCACCCAGGCCGATCCAGCAAATGCGGGCCGGCAGGCCCTGGAAAGCGATGCGCTGGGCCGCCATGTCCAGCCAGCGGTGCAGGTGGCGGTTCTCCACGTTGTGCGCCGGAAACAGCTCTTTCATCTTGGCGTCGGTCTTGCGGATGTCTTCTGGATCACCCGACAAAGCCACCCAGCGGAACGGCCCTTTGCCCCGGCAGAACAGCGGCCGGATGTAGGCCGGCACAAAGCCCGGAAAGTTGAAGGCGTTTTTGACGCCGGCATCAAAAGCCAC
>JANMKO010000072.1:0-1744 GCA_031372085.1 Betaproteobacteria bacterium | reverse complement strand
CTGGCCGGCTGCCGCCAGGATGCCCAGCGCGATGGGCAAATCGAACCGCCCGGTCTCTTTCGGCAGATCGGCCGGCGCCAGGTTGACGGTGATGCGCTTGTTGTGCGGGAACGCAAAACCCGAGTTCACCAGCGCGGCACGCACCCGCTCACGCGACTCTTTGACCTCGGTGTCGGCCAGCCCCACCAAGGTGAAGCTGGGCAGGCCGTTGGCCAGGTGCACCTCCACCTGCACCTCGGGCGCGTTCAGGCCGTCCAGCGCCCGGCTGATGATCACCGCCAACGACATCGTGCCCGGCCTCCGCGTTGCCCTGCTCGCCACGCGGTTGTGCAGCGTTGAAGGGCGGGTGGATTGTGCAGCCACCCGGCAGGCACGCTGGCGGTGCCATCGGCTGCGCAGCGGTTGGCCAACAAGGCGCACCAAACAAGTGCGACAGCCACAAATTCACCGAACAAGTGCGCATTTGGGTCGATATCGGGCACCTGCCGCCCGGCGTTGGGGCATTTCTGCGGGCGCGCGGCAACGGCCGCTGCGTGGCACGGAAGCTGCACAGGGATGTGTCGAACCCGATTCAGCCACCGCTTGGAGACCCCAAAATGAAAATCACGCTCACCGCCCTGTCCACCCTGTTGGCCATCACGGCCGTGCCACTGGCCGCCCAGGCCGAGGACGCGCCCTCGACCACGTTCAACATCGGTGCGGTCAGCGACTACCGCTACCGCGGCATCTCGCAAAGCAAGCTCAAGCCGGCGCTGCAAGGCGGTGCCGACTACAGCAACCCGAACGGCATCTATTTGGGCGCCTGGGCGTCCACCATCACCTGGATCAAAGACGCCGGCAAGATTGCGGGCGTTGACGCCGGCAGCACCAATGTCGAGATCGACTTTTACGGTGGCTACAAAGGTGAGCTCAGCAAGGGCCTGACCTTCGACGTGGGTGGCCTGTACTACCTGTACCCGAGCAACCGCTACGGCAACCTCCCGGGCGGCTCCAATGCCAACACATTCGAGATTTACGGCGCGCTGACTTACGGCGTGTTCACCGCCAAGTACTCCCATGCGCTGACCAATCTGTTTGGCGCTGGCGGCAGCGGGGGTGCCGCCGACACCAAGGGCAGCGGCTACCTCGACCTGAGCGCGGCCATCGAACTGGGCAATGGCCTGGTCTTGACGCCGCACTACGGCCGCCAGGCTATCCGCCACTACAGCGCGGTGTCGTACAGCGACTACTCATTGACCCTGGGCTATGACCTGGGCAACGGGCTCACGCTCAGCGCGGCGCTGGTGGGCACCGACGCCGACAAGACCTTGTTTGTCACGCCCGACAACAAGTTCACCGGCAAGAACGCCGTTGTGCTGGGCGCCAAGTACAGCTTCTGACCTGACCTGAAACGGAGACTGCCATGAAGATGGTGACTGCCATCGTCAAGCCCTTCAAGCTTGATGAAGTTCGTGAAGCCCTCAGCGCCATCGGCGTGCAGGGCATCACGGTGACCGAGGTCAAAGGCTTCGGCCGCCAGAAGGGCCATACCGAGCTGTACCGGGGCGCCGAGTACGTGGTTGACTTTTTGCCCAAGGTCAAGATCGAGGCGGCGGTGGACGACGCCATCGTTGACCGGGTGATCGAGGCCATCGAGGCGTCGGCGCGCACCGGCAAGATCGGCGACGGCAAGATTTTTGTCTCCACGCTAGAGCAGGTGGTGCGCATCCGCACCGGAGAGACCGGCAAAGACGCGCTGTAAACC
>JANMKO010000058.1:0-1757 GCA_031372085.1 Betaproteobacteria bacterium | reverse complement strand
GCGCTCAAGCTGCTGTCGGGCAACAACGCCGGCCAGCCGCTGAGCCAGTGGCTGCATGAGGCGCGGGCCGTCAGCCGGCTGGCCCATCCGCACATCGTGCCGGTGTTCGAGGCCGACGAGTTTGATGGCCAGGCCTGCCTGGTGTTTGAGCTGGTGCCGGGCCAGACCCTGGCCCAGCGGCTGCAAAAAAGCGGCGCGATGCCCGCGCGTGAGGCGGTCGAGCTGATGCTGGGCGTGGTGGACGCGCTGCGCGCCGCCCATGCCCAGGGCATCGTGCACCGGGATTTGAAGCCGTCCAACATCCTGCTGGACAGCGACGGCCGGGCCCGGGTGATGGATTTCGGCATCGCCGCCCGGCTGGCACTGCCGGGGGCGCCAAGCGCGGGCAGTCTGGCCGACACCCTGGCCGACAACCTGGCCGGTTGCATCGTCGGCACGCCCGGCTACCTGTCGCCCGAGGCGGCGGCCGGCGGGGCGCCATCAGCGCAGATGGATGTGTTTGCCGCCGGCCTGGTGCTGGGTGAGCTGCTGTGCGGCCAGCGCTTGCTGCCCGAGCGTGAGCCACAGGCCGCGCTGCGCCGGGTGCAGCACGAGGATTTGCGGCTGCCCGACGCAGCCGATGCCGACGACCGGCTGCGCGCCGTGGTGCAGCGCGCGATTGCGCGTGACCCGGCCGGCCGCTACGACAGCGCCGCCAGCCTGCGCGACGCGCTGATGCAGTGGCTGACGCCGGCCGATGACGCGCTGCCCGACAGCACCAGCGGCCACGGCACGCTGGATTTTTTGCTGCGCCGCATGCGCCACAAAAGCGACTTTCCGGCGCTCACCGAGCACGTGCTGCGCATCCAGCGCATGGCCAGCTCCGACACCGAGAACCTGAACCACCTGGCCGACGAAATCCTGAAAGACGTGGCGCTGACGCAAAAACTGCTGCGCCTGGTCAACACCGCCCTCTACCGGCGCGACGGCCTGGGCGTGGCCACCGTGTCGCGGGCGGTGGCGCTGGTGGGCATGGCCGGCATCCGCAACCTGGCGCTGTCACTGGTGCTGGTGGAGCACATGAAGGACAAAGCCCATGCCCAGCGGCTGAAAGAAGCGTTTTTGCGCTCGCTGCTGGCCGGCCAACTGGCGCATGCACTGCTGCCCGGCTCGCGCGATGCCGAAGAGGCCTTTCTGGGCGCAATGTTCTACAACCTGGGCAGCCTGCTCACCGAATACTATTTTCCGGAAGAAGCCGAGGCCATCCGCAGCCAGTTGCGGCTGAGCGCGCCGACGGCCGGCCCGGGCGGGCCGGCCAAAGCGGCGCCGCCCCAGCCGCACCCCGATCTGGCCGCCGACCGCGCCGCCAGCCAGGTGCTGGGCCTGGGGTTCGAGGCGCTGGGCGTCGGCGTGGCGCGCCACTGGGGCCTGCCCGACACCTTGCAGCGCTGCATGCGCCGGCCTGAGTCTGCCCCGCCCGGCCACCTGCTGCCGGCCGGCCCTGAGCGGCTGCGCTGGCTGGCGGTGGCGGCCAATGAGCTGTCGGACGTGCTTTGGCAAGGCGACGAGCCCCACCTGCCGCAGCGGCTGGACAGCCTGGTACAGCGCCACGGCCGGGCGCTGGGCCTGGCGCTGCCCGATCTGTTGCGCGCCGCCGCCCAGGCCCGGCTGGCGCTGGCGCAGATGGCACCGGCCATGGGGCTGTCGCTGCCCAGCAGCGCCCGGGGCCAGCACCTGCTGGCCGCTGCGCCGCTGGCGGCCGGCGTGCCACCGGCGGC
>JANMKO010000804.1:0-2934 GCA_031372085.1 Betaproteobacteria bacterium | reverse complement strand
GCGGTGGCGGTGTGCGCCAGCGGCAACTACCTGGCCGGCGCCATCTGGCCGCCGGTGGTGCAGCACTTTGTCGGCACCGTGGGCTGGCGGCCCACCTACGTCGGGCTGGGCATCTTCACCTTTGTGGCGATGCTGTTGTTGGCGCTGGCGATGCGTGCCAAGTCACCGGCAGCGCAAACCGCGCCGGTCAGGGTGGGTGGGCCGGTGCCGTCGAACCGGCCGTTTGGCCTCAGCCTGGGCCAGGCCCAGGGTTTGCTGTGCGTGGCCGGTACCGCCTGCTGCGTGGCGATGGCCATGCCACAGGTGCACATCGTGGCCTATTGCGGTGACCTGGGTTTTGGCGCGGCGCGCGGCGCCGAGATGCTGAGCCTGATGCTGGCCTGCGGCATCGTCAGCCGGCTGGTGTCGGGCGCCATCTGTGACCGCATCGGCGGTGTGCGCACGCTGCTGCTGGGCTCGTTTTTGCAGGGCCTGGCGCTGCTGCTGTTCATCCCGTTTGACGGCCTGCTGTCGCTGTACGTGGTGTCGGCGATGTTCGGCCTGTTCCAGGGCGGCATCGTGCCCAGCTACGCCATCATCGTGCGTGAGCACTTTCCACCCGCCGAGGCCGGCGCCCGGGTGGGCACGGTGATCATGTGCACGCTGTTTGGCATGGCGATTGGCGGCTGGATGTCGGGCAAGGTGTTTGACTTGACCGGCAGCTACCACGCGGCCTTTGTCAACGGCGCGCTGTGGAACGCGCTGAACCTGAGCATCGCGCTGTTCTTGCTGTGGCGGGTGCGCCGCGCCGGGGCCGGGCCACAGCGGCCGATGCGCGGCTTGCCAGCGGCTTGACGACCGTTTGACGACCGCCTGACGACCGCTTGAGCGCGGGCGCGCCGCTCAGGCCGGGCCGGGCTGGGCGGCGGTGGCCAGCACCCGGCCGGCAAGCGCCGCCTGCTCGGCCGCCGCCTGGCGTTTGGCAGACGAGGTGGTCATCACCAGCGCCTGGCCGTCGATCACCACCGTCTGGCCCACGCGGCACACCGTGTCGAGCGTGACGTGGCGCCGCAGCGCGTCGATGCTGTGCACGCTGACGGTGGCATGCACCGTCTGGCCCGGGCGCACCGGCGCCCGGAAGTGCAGTTGCTGGCTGAGGTAGACCGTGCCCGGCCCGGGCAGCTGGTTGGCCACAGCCGCCGAGATCACGCTGGCCGTCAGAAAGCCATGCGCGATGCGGCCGCCAAAGCGGGTGGTGGCGGCAAATTCCTCATTGATGTGCAGGGCGTTGTTGTCACCCGAGACGCCGGCAAACAGCACGATGTCGGCCTCGGTGATGGTCTTCGAGAAGGTGGCCTGCATGCCCACTTGCAGGTCTTCGATGTCGTGGCCGTTCAACTCGTTCATGGCGGTTTCTGGGGCGAGAGGGGGTGGCAGGCGTTCACGTCAGGGCCGGCGTCAGAACTGCGCATCGCGCAGGCCCAGCGTGCTGGCCGCGCCGTGCACCACCACATCGCGCAGCGCACCGGCCGCAGGCAGCACATGCAGGGCGTAGTGCTGGGCGGTGATGCGCTTGGCGGCCAGAAAATCGGTGTCGGTATCGGTGTCGGCATCAGCGCGTTTCAGCTGGGCGGTCGCGGCATCGGCCGCGCGCGCCATCAACCAGCCGCCGATCACCGTGCCGCACAGTTGCAGATAGGGCACCGCGCCGGCGGCGGCGTCGCGCGGGCTGGCGGCCAGCAGCCAGGCGGTGGCTTGGTTCAGCGCGTGCAATGCCGTGGCCAGCGCAGCGGCCAGCAGATCGAGCGCCGGGTCATGCTGGCCGCCGACCAGCGCCACGTCGTCAGCCATCAGCGCGGCCAGGCGCCGCATCGTGGCCCCACCGTCGCGCGCCAGCTTGCGGCCGATCAGGTCATTGGCCTGGATGCCGGTCGTGCCCTCATAAATCGTCGTGATGCGGGCGTCCCGCAGGTGCTGCGACGCGCCGGTTTCTTCAATAAAACCCATGCCGCCGTGCACCTGCACCCCGTCGGACGTGATGCCCAGCGCGTTGTCGGTGCACCAGCCCTTGACCACCGGGATCAGCAGGTCCACCAGCGCCTGGGCGCTGTGCCGCAGCGCATGGTCTTCATGGCCTTGCGCCCGGTCCATCAGGCCGGCGGTGTAGTAGGCCAGCGCCCGCATGGCCTCGATGCGGGCCTTCATGTCCATCAGCATGCGGCGCACATCGGGGTGGCCGATGATGGCCGCGTTGGCTGCGTTGGCCGCGTTGGCCGTGGCCGGCTCGCCCTCGCGGCCCAGCGTGCGGCCCTGCACCCGGTCCAGCGCAAAGGCGCGCGCCTGCTGGTAGGCGCGCTCCGAGATGGCCACGCCCTCCAGGCCGACATTCAGCCGGGCGTGGTTCATCATCGTGAACATGCAGGCCAGGCCCTGGTGGGGCTGGCCCACCAGCCAGCCGACGGCGCCCGGGCCTTCGCCAAACGACATCACCGCCGTGGCACTGCCGTGGATGCCCAGCTTGTGCTCGATCGACACACACACCAGGTCGTTGCGCTGGCCCAGGCTGCCATCGGCGTTGACCAAAAACTTGGGGCACAAGAACAGCGAGATGCCCCGCACCCCGGGCGGCGCATCGGGCAGGCGGGCCAGCACCAGGTGGATGATGTTGTCTGCCAGGTCGTGCTCACCCCAGGTGATGAAGATCTTGGTGCCGCTGATGCGGTAGTGGTCGCCGTCGGGCACCGCCTTGCTGACGATGGCCGCCAGGTCAGAGCCGGCCTGCGGCTCGGTGATGTTCATCGTGCCGGTCCAGCGGCCGGCCACCATCGCCGGCAGGTAGCGCTGCTTGAGATCGTCACTGGCGTGGTGGGCAATCGCCTCCACCGCGCCCAACGTCAGCATCTGGCAGAGTGAAAACGCCATGTTCGACGCCTTCCACATCTCCAGCACGGCGGT
>JANMKO010000499.1:0-4304 GCA_031372085.1 Betaproteobacteria bacterium | reverse complement strand
GGTTCGAGTCCTCTACCGCCTACCAGATGCAGGCCCCCGGCGCCAATTGGCGCCGGGGGCTTTTTGCATCATGACGCGACACATCGCGACAGAATTTGGCCATGAAAAACCCCGCCGTCGCCGAAGCGGTGGCGGGGTTTGGCGCCAGCGGCGCGGCGGACTGCCGGCCCGCCCGGTCAGGGCTTGGCGCTGGTCTCGACGTCGGCTTCTTTGCAACTGGGCGAGCAGACAAACTGCGCCTTGCCCAGCAAGCGGCGTGACTTCAGCAGGCTGCGCGGCCGGTGCTTGCCGCAAAGAAAACACGACATCGTGGCCGCACCAAAGGCACCGGCGGCGGTGAACGGTGAGCCCGGCGTCTTGCTGCGATAACGCAGGCCGTCGGAATCGATGGAGGTCTTGGTATCGGCTTTGGCCATGGGTAGGTGCGGATGGGCGTTGAAGTGGCGGCGCAGGGATCTGCACGACACTGCGGCTAGATACAGGATCCGGCCCAGCGGCGTGCATTATGCCACATCTCCTTAATTTTACATAATATACATTGTCGCGCATCTTTGACCGGTGGCGTTGCCGGGGGCCGCTACAGGGTTGATCATCGCTTGCTTCGGGTTGATCGATGGCGGGCGCGTTGGCCGCTTGTTCAACACCGCCCGCACCCTGCTGGCCAGTGCAAATGCGGTGTAGGGCTTGGGCAGCTCGACGCCCGCGTCCAGCCGGCCGCCATGCACGATGGCGTTCTGGGTGTAGCCCGAGGTGTACAGCACGGCGATGCCAGGCCACCGCGCCCGCGCCCGGCGCGCCAGCTCGGGGCTGCGCAGCGCGCCTGGCATCACCACGTCGGTGAACAGCAGGTGGATGGGCCGGCCGCTGTCGATGATCAGCGCGGCGCGGTCGGCGTCGGGCGCCTCCAGCAGCCGGTAGCCCAGGGCGGCCAGCATCTCGACGGTGGCAGCGCGCACGGTGGCGTCGTCTTCGACCACCAGAATCGTCTCGGTCCCGCCCGACAACGGCCCGGCAGCGGGTGGCGTCAGCGCGTCCTCAGCGTCCGCGCTGCGCGGCAGGTAGAGCCTGGCGGTGGTGCCGTGCCCCGGCTCGCTGTAGATTTTGGCGTGCCCGCCCGATTGTTTGACAAAACCGTACACCATCGACAAGCCCAGGCCGGTGCCCGCGCTGGTGGGCTTGGTGGTGCAAAAGTGCTCAAAAGCCTGGGCCGCCACCTCGGGCGTCATGCCGCTGCCGGTGTCGTTGACCGCCAGCAATACGTACTGGCCGGGGCTGACATCGCCGTGCTGGCGGGCATAGGCATCGTCCAGCGACGCATTCACCACCTCGATGGTTAGCTTGCCCGCGCCCTGCATTGCGGTGAGCACCTGGCTGATGAACGGCTGCGCACCGTCTTGACGGTGGTGCACAAAAACGGGCGGTCAGAAAAATCGATGCCGTGCGGCGCCGGCAAAACACGGTCAGTGGCCAGCATCCGGCCCGACGCACCGATGACAAAAATGCCCTGCAACTGCATGACGTCGGAAGACATGCGCCGCAGCTGCCGGTGCAACGGCGCCTCTCGGGCCAGCAGCGGCTCGTCGGCATCGTCGCCCAGGGCGTCGAGCACGCGGTGGAGCAAGGCGATGTTGGTCTGAAACACCTTCAGCGCTTGTTCCTCGCCGATCCGCGCCGAGCGCTCAACCCGAAGGTCGGCCTCGTTGATGGCCTGGTTGTACAGGCTGATGCCGGCCGCCACCAGCAAGGCCAGCGGCACCGCGCCGCCCAGCAAGATGATGGCCCACAGCCTCGCCAGCCCCCCGGGGCGGTGCCATGCCCCGGCCCGCCACAGGGCGGTGCGGCGGTGGCCGGGGTCGGCTGGCGGTGGCGGGCGGTTTTGGCGGTGGCACGGCAGGACGGTGGCGCCAGTCAGCGCGGGCTGGGGGGTGCGGTGGCGGGGCCACCGGATGCTAGCCGGGCGCGTCTGCACGAACCAGCTTGGGCACCGGTGCCGCCCTGCCCGGCTTGCGCGCCCTGCCCGAGCCCGATGCTCACCACTCCACGGTGATCGGCGGCAGCGGCCCGGCGGCGGGCGTGTCGGCAGTGGCGTCGGCCACCTCATCGGCCAGCGCGGGCAGCCGCAGATCGGCGGCGGCCTCTTTGCACGCCACCACCAGTTGCGCCTCACGTCTGGGCGGCGACAACCAGTTGCCGGTGGCGTTGGCCCAGCGGCCCAACCGGCCGGCGTCGGCTGCCGCCGGGCGCTGGTCGCTGCGGCCGGCCTGGCGCAGGATGTCAGCGCCCTGCGGACACTGCTTTTGCGCTTCGCGTTTGAGCAAGGCCACATCACTGCCGCGCAATTCGTACGCCGAGACATCCGGCCGGCCGGTGGCCATCGGCCGCACCTCCACCAGGCTGGCGCAGGCGCTGAGTTGCAGCGCGGCCCCGGCCAGCACCAGCCGCTGCCAGTGCGCCACGGCGGCCGGGCTCACTGGTCTGGCGTCAGCGCCGACGCATCGGCACGCGGGTCGTTGCTGGCGTCAGCCGATGCGTCACTCACCCCGTCACCCACCCCGTCACCCACCCCGTCAGCCTCACCGTCAGCCTCACCGTCGGCGCCGTCATCGGCTGCCGCGCCGAGCAGCGGCTTGTCCAACGGCCGGCACACCCGGCGCGACAGCCGCTCCAGGCCGCCGGAGTGCTCGATCCGGGCAAACACGGCCTGGGAGTCGAGCATCAGGGCAAAGGGATTGGCGCTGCTGTGGAGTTGCTGCATGGCGTGGTGTCCTGTGGGGCGGTGCGGGCGGATTGCCGGCACGCGAATGGTGAACCGATGCCCACAAAACCACAGTCAGGCCGCCGACATGGCGGTTGTCGGTGTTTGCCTGACAGGCCCGTCAGGCCGCCGCTGGCAGCGCTGTCGCCCTGCCCTGGCGGCCCGCCCGACGATCAGCGCGCCAACTGGGCCAGCGCTGCGCTCAATGTCTCGCGCCCGGCCTGGCGCGCAAAGTCAGCGGCGCTCAGGCCAAGGTCGTTGCGCAGCCGGGGGTCAGCGCCTTTTTGCAGCAGCGCCTGCACGGCGTCTTCCGGGCCGTAGCGGGCGGCCATCATCAGCGCGGTGGTGCCGTTGGGTGAGCGTGCATCCACCTGCGCACCACGTGCCAGCAGCAAGGCCAGCGTGCGCGGCTCGGGCCCGGACGCGGCGTAGTGCAGCGCCGTCCAGCCCGGTGGGGCCGGGTTTTCAAGCCGGGCGCCTTTGTCCAGCAGGCGCTGCACCCAGTCGGTGTGGCCTTTCAGTGCGGCCATCATCAGCGCGGTCTCGCCCGCCGCGTTGGCCAGGTCGAGCCGGGTTTGCGGCTGGCCCAGCAAGCTGGCCGCCACCTTGAACGAACCCTCGCGCAGGCTCAGGAACAGCGGCGTCTGGCCTTTGTCGTCGCGCGCGTTGGGGTCGAAGCCGCGCGCCAGCAGGCTGTCGATGCTGCGCGCATCGTCAAAGGGGATGGCCTTGAAAAAATCCTCGTACGCGCCCGCCCTGGCGGCTGAAACACCAATCGCCAAAACCAGATAGAACGCAAACTTAAAGCATGACTTCATCATCTTGGGCCTCCAGCGCGGGGCGGGGCAGCTTGAACAGCTGCTCAAAATTGCGGCTGGTGGCGTCGGCCACCGCCTCGATGGGCAGCGCCTTGATGCGCGCCAGCTCGGCCGCCACGTGCGGCACCCAGGCGGGGCTGTTGGGCTTGCCGCGGTGCGGCATCGGCGCCAGGTAGGGGCTGTCGGTCTCGATCAGGCAGCGGTCGAGTGGCACAAAAGCCGCCACCTCGCGCAGCGCGCTGGCGGTCTTGAAGGTCAGGATGCCCGAAAACGAGATGTAAAACCCCAGGTCGAGCGCGGCCCGTGCCACCTCGGCCGTCTCGGTAAAGCAGTGAAACACGCCGGTCAGCGCGCCACCGGCCGCGCTTTGCGCGTCGCGCAGCATGGCCACGGTGTCGACCGACGCACTGCGGGTGTGGATCACCAGCGGCTTGGCCAGCGCACCGGCCACCGCCAGGTGCACCGCAAACCGGTCGCGCTGCCAGGCCATGTTGGCCACGCTGCGGCCGTTCAGCCGGAAGTAGTCGAGCCCGGTTTCACCGATCGCCACCACCCGGGGCAGTGAGCCCAGCGCGTGCAGGCGGTTGAAGTCGGGCTCTTCGATGCCCTCGTTGTCGGGGTGCACACCGGCCGTGCACCAGAAGTTGCCGTAGGCCAGCGCCAGGCGGTGCACGGTGCTGAACTCTTCCAGCGTGGTGCAGATCACCAGCGCCCGGTCGACGCGCGCGGCG
>JANMKO010000788.1:0-5403 GCA_031372085.1 Betaproteobacteria bacterium | reverse complement strand
GTCAGCGCCCGGCTGATCGACGACGACAGCCACCCGGCCGACCTTGAATTTGCCGACGACAAGCACATCCGCTTCTTGCTGCCGTTTGAGCTGACGGTCGAGACGCCCGACTCACCCGACCCGGCGCTGGCGCGTGTCACCTTGCAGGCCACCTGCACCGTGCCCGGCGCGCTGGCCAGTTGGCCGGTGGACGGGCAGGATCAACTCGGCATCGACTTTGCCGGCGTCACAGCCGCCGACATCACCGTGCCGGCCATCAGCGGCTTGCCGACGCTGGACGCCGGGCGGTTTCTGGCCGCACTGCATGCCGCCTACCTGGCGCAGCCCACGCACCGCTTCACGCTCGGCGCCAATGTGCTTCAGGTGTACGACGGCAACCGCGACGCCACGCTGCTGCCGGCCAACGCCGCCACCCCGCCCGACATCCAGTGCTCGATCGAGCTGCACGGCGGCACGCCGTACGTGCGCGTCACGCTGCCGATGCACGCCAGCGTGCCGGCCGCCGTCGGTTTTGCCAATTTTGGCCATGTCGTGTTCTGGCGCCCCATCGTGCAGACCGACACCACCGTCTCGGTGGTGATGGCCACAGAGCCGGCCGACCCGGCGCTGGCGGCCCAAATCACTTTTGAGGGTGGCCACCCGGCGGCCGCCATGGTGGCGGCCCAGTTGCGCCCGCTGCTGCTGGCGCAACTGGGCGGCTTTGGCACCATCACTGAGCCCTGGTTCACCGAGGCCTCGGCGCGCAGCCTGCTGGCGGCCGAGATCGCCAGCTACGCCGCCGTGCGGCGCTTCCCGGTGTACACCCCGCAATCGGGTGATCCGGCGCTGCCGCTGGCCACGCCGGTGGGCTTTTTGCTGCCGGGGGCCGGCGTGCTGGCCGTGCTGATGAACCGGCGCGATGCGTCGGTGGCCGATGCCGCGCCCGACAACTTCTTGGGCAGCCACGCGGTGGCACTGGCGGTGGGCCGGGCCGCGCTGGACGGCATGATCGTGCGCGCCATGAATGAGCAGTTCCCCGGCGTCAAC
This sequence comes from Betaproteobacteria bacterium, assembly GCA_031372085.1. Taxonomy (GTDB): domain Bacteria; phylum Pseudomonadota; class Gammaproteobacteria; order Burkholderiales; family Burkholderiaceae_C; genus Pseudaquabacterium. The sequence continues at coordinate 4,377 of JANMKO010000788.1, read as the reverse complement.
ACCGACGGCGGCGCTGAGGTGAGCACCGACGAAGGCACGGCCACGCTGTACCGCCTGTCGGTCACCCCGTCAGACGCCGGCACCCACGACCAGAGCGAAGGCCACCTCTGGGCCGACGGCTTTGCCGAGATTCATATCGACTGCTGGCCTGACCCCGACGTCACCTTCAACGGCCCGATCTTCCTGCGCGTGGTGCTCACCGAGACCGACACCGAATGCAGCATGCAGGTCAAACCCGAGATGGGTGAGTTTGATGCCGGACAAAGCTGCTGCGATGTCTTCATCGACATCCTGATCCCGGTGGTGGGCATCATCATGCTGATCGTGATTGAAAACATGATTGACAAAGTGGGCGGCCAACTGGCGGCCGATTTTGCCGGCCAGCAGGCCCGCAACATCGAGGCCCTGCCGCCGTTTGTGGCCGGCGTGGCCGAGCTGCAAGCCTGCCTTGAAGACCTGCGCCTGGGCAGCCAGGGCATGGTCTTTCCGGGCAAGCTGCGCATCCGCCGTGAAGGCCGCAGTTTTGAAGACCTGGCCGACAGCGGCAACCTGCCCAGGCCCTGAGCGCGCGCTGCCGCACCACCGATCCACCCGATCCACGGATTTTCCGACCCCACAGGAGCTTGCACCATGCCCACCATTCGCGGATTCGTCGAGCGGCTTGAAGTCGGCCGCGCCGGCTTGGCGGTTGCCAGCCTGCTGCATGACGATGGCAGCCAGGCCGACTACCTGCTGCCCGACCTGGACGCCGACCCCGAGCGCTTCAATGAGCGCTTGTCCAAGCTGGGCCTGCTGCGCGACGCAATGTCGCGCGCCGAGCCGGTGGAGATCGAATACGGCCAGGACGGCGAGGGCGGCAATGGCGCGCCCCGCAGCATCGACCGGGTGTGCCGCATCACCCGCGACATGCTGGCGGCCAACGGCCCGACAGACCGCTTGACGGTGTTCGTGGTCGGCATCGGCTTGCTGGCCGACAACCGCAGCGGCGCGCGCGCCGAGACCCCTGACAGGGCCAGCGTGGTGACGATGACGGCGGCCGGCGCAATGGCCGCCTACCTGCTGGACCTGCAACTGCCCGAGCGGGCGGTGGCCGCCGCGATGCTGAAAATGCTGTGCGACGCGCAAGCCGCCGGCCAGCCGGTGACGCTGGTGGTCGATGGCAAGACCCAGCGCATCGCCGGGGTCGAATCCGGTGGCGCCGGTGCGGCGCTGGGGCCGGGCAACGACACGGCCGTCGATGGCTTCGTCGAGACGGTGGTCATCGCCCCCAGCCTGGCGCCGATGAGCAACCTGGCGATCATCGAGTTCACCACCGCGCCGCCGTTCAGTGCCGCTGGCAATGTGGTGCCGCTGCTGCCCTTCACGCCCGCGTTGACCACTTTTTTGGTGGTACAGGGCTCGGCCGAATACGAGTTGTTCGTGGCCGGCCTGCGCGACAAGCTGCGCATGCGCGTGCTGCTGGGCGCCAGCGTGGGCCGCAGCGGCGGCAACGACACGGCGTCCAAAGAGGTGGATGGCAACAACACGGCGCTGCCGGCGCCGCTGCGCCGGCCGATGAACCGGCTGTTTTCCGCCGCCCCGGCGGCGGCAGGCAACGACGGCCAGGCCGGCACGGACGCCATGCACCTGGTGCGTGCCACGCAACTGGTGGCGGCGCTGGCATCGGCCAGCCGGCCGGTGTGGATCCGCATCGCACGCCAGTCGCTCGACCAGGGGCCCGACGGCGTGGCCTGCACCGACGGCCTGCCGTCCAATGACCTGAGCCCGCAGAGCCTGCGGGACTTGCGCCTGCCGTACACCGCCGAGTGGGCCGGCTGGGGCTGCTTCAACCACGGCGTCTACCGCCTGCAGTTTGAGCTGGGCGTCGAGTTCGAAGCCTTCATCGACTGCAAGCCGCTGTGCCTGCACGCCAGCGAAGACGGCAAAGTGCAGTTTGCCCACGCCTGCCTGCATGACGCGCATGAGGTGCGGGTGGTGCTCAAACGCTGGACCTGCACACAAGTTTTCCGCATGGATGTCTACCGCATCCGCTAGGCTGCGCGCCATCACCGAGGGGGGTTGCACCATGGCCGATCAACAAGAAGTCACGCTGCGCCAAGCCGAGGGCGACGCGCTGCGGGTCGCCGTTGACGGCACGCTCAAAGCCCAGCACCACGGCGCGCTGCGCGTGCACGGTGATGCCCAGGCCGATGCCTTGCAGCACCGGGTGGGCGCCGAGTTGGTGCACGCCACGCCGCCCGACCGGCCGCTGGTGCACATGATGCTGTGGGACGCCGAGCGCCAGGTGAGCGGCCGGGTGACGATCTCGGGTGACGCGGCGGCGCCGGTGCAGGCCGTGCTGCACCACAGCTTTGACAATGAGCACCGTCAGGCGCACCGCATCGACACGTCACTGGTGGCGCCGGTGCACCACGCGCTGCAAATGCGCACGCCGCTGCAGGTGCGGTTTTGCAATACCTGGCAGATCGCGTCGGACTATTCACTCGAAATCCGCCTCGGCGACAACCGGGTGATCGGCGTGCGCCTGACCGGCGCCACCATCGCCAAACCGCTGCCGTGTGCTGACGACAATGATTGCGGCCCGCCCGTCATCACCCATCCGATGCACCCCTGACTTTCACCCCTGAGCATGAGCGACAAACCCCCCGAGCCCGGCAGCCTGCCCAACCCGCCCGCGCCTGAGCCGCCGTCGCCCGACCTGGCGGCCAGCCTGGCCGGGGTGGTGGACGCGGCGCTGGGGGTGGGGGTGTCGCTGGCGCGCGCGGTGGCCGAGGCCACGGCGCTGGGCAAACCGATGGCGCCGCTGCCCAGCGGCACCCCCGCCGTCCAGGCCATCGTGCGCTACGGCGTGGCAGCGCTGGGCAACCTGGCGCAGGCGGTGATGTCGGGCGCGCAGGGCGTGTCCGGCGTGTCGGGGGCACGCCGGGCGGCGCCGGCAGGTGCTGCGCGGGCCACGGCGCCGGGCGCAACACCCGGCACAACACACGGCACAACATCCGGCGCAACAGCCGGCGCAGCGCGCACTGGCGGGCCGCGTGTGCAGGCCGGTGCCGTGCTGCGGGTGCCGCTGTCGGTTGAGAACCCCGGTGACCGACCGATGCCGGGCTTGCGGCCGGCCGTGCGCCGGGTGTGCGGTGCCGACGGTGCCGATGCATCGCTGCGGCTGCCGGCATCGGCGGTGACGTTCTCACCCCCGCTGTTTGACGTCGCACCGCATGATTTTGAGAAGCTGGTCGTGCAGATCGCCGTGCCGGCCGATCTGCCCCCAGGCGACTATGGGTTGATCCTGGCGCTGGGCGACGACGAGCCCGATTTGCCGATGCGCTTCACCGTGCTGCCGGCCACGCGTTGACGCCGCGCCGCCGGATCGGCTGGCGCCCGGGCCGGCGCCGCGTCAGGCAGATCGAACCACCAGCGCCGGCCGTGGCCGGTCTACCACGGTTTCAACCAGCTCGACCCCAAAAACGTAGGTGGTGGACAGCGCGTCCATGCCCAGGTCTACCGCGCGGTGGGCATCGTTGCGCACACGCGCCAACAACGGGTGGGCCCGCGCCTGCTCCAGCGCCTTGGCCGACACCACCTTGTCGCGCAGCGACTCGGCCACGGTGAGTGCCATCGCCAGCTCACGCTCCAGCACGCCGGCGCTGTCTTCGGCCAGGCCGCGGGTCTGGCGCGCCAGGTTGCGCACGGCCACCAGCACGTCCTCCAGGCCGGTGCGGTCGGCGTCGATGGGGTTGATCGGGGTGTTGGCGGGGGTGGTTTCCTGGCTCATGGATGGGCTCCGGTGCGGTCGGGTGGGGCGGGGTTGGCGCCGGGGTTGGCGGTGAGATTGGCGGTCAGATTGGCGGCGCCCAGCCGTGCCAGCGTGCCGGCGCGTGCCTGATCGCGCAACGCCACCAGCGCGCTGGGCAGCTTGAACACCATGTCTTCGGGCAGGCCCAGCGCATGCACCTGCAAGCCGGGCCGCCACTGGCGCAGCCGGTCCACCGTGGCGGTCACCAGCGTCTCGGGCGCCGACGCACTGGCGCTCAGGCCCAGGTTCTCGATGCCATGCAGCCAGGCCGGGTCAAGGTCATCGGCGGTTTCGATCAGCCGCGCGGGCACGCCGGCCTCTTGCGCCACCTCGACCATGCGCAGTGAGTTGGAGCTGTGCGGCGCGCCGATCACCAGCACCAGCTCACTGTGCCGGCACAGCAGGCGCACGGCGTCCTGGCGGTTTTGCGTGGCGTAGCAAATGTCGGCATGGTGCGGGCCCTGCAGCGCCGGGAAGCGCCCGCGCAGCACCGCCACCACGCGCTTGACGGTGTCATTGGCCAGCGTGGTCTGGGTGACATAGGCCACCGTGGACGGGTCAGCCACGCTCACCACCCGGGCTTC
>JANMKO010000493.1:0-4573 GCA_031372085.1 Betaproteobacteria bacterium | reverse complement strand
CCCGGGCGTTGCTTCCTGTCCTGCCCGCAGGACAGGGTTGGGGTGAGGGTGCCACCCGACCGCAAACACTCAGCCCGGTCCGCCCGCGTCAGCGCTCACTCAGGCTTCTTGTCGCTGCCGTCGGGTGGCGGCTCGGGCGCTTCGAGCAGCTTCACGTCCGGGTCGGGCATCGGCAGCGGCAGCGGGGGCGCCGCAGCCGGCGGGGCGGGCGCCCCGGCGCCGTCCTTCGGCGCTTGCGCGCCGCGCAGCTTTTCCAGCGCGTCGGTCATGTTCTGGGCCCAGCCGTTCAACTCATCGGCCAGCACTTTCTCGGTGTGCTCGGCCAGTGATTTGATGTGCTCGGGCAGGGCTTGCTCCTCGGGCTCCAGCGCGGTCCACCAGCTCAGGATGTTGTCCAGGTCGGTGGCGGTCTGGTTGTAGCTGACCAGGTTGGTCTCGGTCTGCTGAAAGCTCAGGTAGGTGATGCACGCCGCGCCGATGGCCGCGCTCAGCGCAATCCAGATCACCGCCGCACCGCCCAGCGCGGCCAGCAAGGTGCCGGCGGCGCCGGCCAGCAGCGCCGCCATCTGCCACTGCCGAAACTGGGCTTCCATCAACACCGATTTGCGCCGGTAAAACGACAACTGGTCTTCCAGCCGCATGCGCACGTACTGGTCGGTACCGAGGAAGCGCAGGCCGTCGTCTTGCGCGCTGGCCGCGTTGGGCGGCGGGATCGGCCCGGTGTAGGCCGGCAGCGCGGTGGTATTGGCCTCGGTGCGGGCGAGCCGGCGGGTGATGTCCTCCACCGCCTTGGACAGGTTTTTCTCCCGCGTGTCGTCGGCGTCATAGCCCTCGGCGCGCAGCCGGTACAAAAACATCTCGCGCTTGATGCTCTCGGCCGATGAGCGCAGCAGCACCCAGCGCTTGCCGGGCTTGAAGCGGTTGGATGCCGCGATCAAGACCGAGCTGGCGATTGGCACCAGGATCAACACGCCGTTGAGTGCGGTGCGCAGCAGCTGCCACCCGGCGTGGGTTTTGATGAATTCGTCGGTGAGCAGCGAGTAGACGATGGCCAGCAACACCGCCACCACACCCAGCAGCAGGATGCGTTTTTGCGACTTCTTGAAATCACCCTGCTGCACGATGGCCGCTTGGTCGATCGCGGCAAACCGCCGCCAGGCCTGGCGCAACACACTCTCGCCGCCCGACTGGCGCAGCACCTGGCGGGCCATCGTCTCGACCGCCTCGCCCACATTGGCGCCCAGCGTGATGCAGGTGAGGTTGCCGTCGGCCAGAATCTCGGCGATCACCGGGTCATCACCGTCGGCTTTGCGCGCCCGCCACTGGCTGGCCAACTGATCGGCCGCGCCGCCGCTGCCCTTGACCACCAGCACCGGCCAGCCCCGCCGCACCGCGTGCAGCACCTCGGCGGCCGTGCCGGCGCCGCCGCCGATCACCACCATCATCACCGGCTTGCCGTCGGCCAGGGCCTGGGCCAGATCGATCTTGGCGCGCAACTCGGCGCCCCAGTCGGCGCCGGGCGTCAGCACCAGGTGGGTGAGGCCGGGCGTGAGTGCCTGGCGCTCGGCGTCACCGTCGCGCGGTGCGCCGGGCATGGCCACCTGGCCGGCGGGCGCCACGCCCAGCAGCGGCGGTGCGCGGTCGGTGTCGGCCACCGCCCGGCCCAGCAGGCTGACCAGGCCGTTGGCGCCACCGCGCGCAATGCACAGCGCGCCGGCCTCACGCGCGGCACGCACCAGGCCGCGGCCCACCAGTTGCACCAGGCGCGGCAGCAGCACCGCGTCGGCGTCGTTGTTGCCACCGGCGATATCCGCCCCGTCGGCCAGCACCACCACCGCGCCGATGGCCGGGATGGCCAGCGCCGCCGCCAGCGCCTCGGGCTTGTCGCCGGCCTCGGCCTGTACCAGGCGCAGGGTGCGGCCGTCTTCGCCCGGCAGGTCGGTCATCTGGGCCATCGTCGGGCTCCTGTTGGTTGTGTTGGGCGGCGGGTGGCCCAGCGCACCGGGCCGGGGCTGGGCAGGGCCGCAGCGACTTTAACCGCCGCCCTGCCCACCCCCAGCCGCACCGCGCGCCGCTGAACAGGGGGTGCTGGCCGCCTGGCCTGCCCACGCCGGCCGGCCAATTTGCCGCTTTTGGCACTCATCGAAGGCGAGTGCTAATATTGTTTGAACCAAGCCAACACCCGCCAGTCACAACCCTCCATGAACCACACCTCTGCTGCCACCGCCTTGTCTGTGCGAGACCCCTGGGCGCTGGTGCCCTCGCTGGGCAATCTGGACGCCTACATCTCGGCCGTCAACCGGCTGCCGATGTTGACGCTGGACGAAGAAAAGCAGTTCGCCGCGCGCCTGCGCGACGAGGCCGATGTGGCCTCAGCCGGCCGGCTGGTGCTGTCGCACCTGCGGCTGGTGGTGTCGGTGTCGCGCCAGTACCTGGGCTATGGCCTGCCGCACGGTGATTTGATCCAGGAGGGCAACATCGGCCTGATGAAGGCCGTCAAGCGCTTTGACCCCGACCAGGGCGTGCGCCTGGTGAGCTACGCGCTGCACTGGATCAAGGCCGAGATTCATGAATACATCCTGCGCAATTGGCGCATGGTCAAGCTGGCCACCACCAAGGCGCAGCGCAAGCTGTTTTTCAACCTGCGCTCGATGAAGCAAAGCCTCAAAAGCGGCGCCAGCGACGCCGATGCCCACCGCAACACGCTGTCGGCGGCCGAGATTGCGCACATGGCCGGCAAGTTGAATGTCAAGCCGGCCGAGGTGATCGAGATGGAAACCCGGCTGTCGGGCGGCGATGTGGCGCTCGACCCGACCACCGACGACAGTGAAGAAAGCTACGCCCCGATCGCCTACCTGGCCGATGACTCGGGTGAGCCCACCCGGGTGCTGGAGGCGCGCCGCCGCGACGCGCTGTCGGGTGACGGCCTGGTGATGGCGCTGGACGTGCTGGACGCCCGCAGCCGGCGCATCGTCGAGGAGCGCTGGTTGAAGGTGAATGACGACAACTCGGGCGGCATGACCTTGCATGACCTGGCGTCCGAGTACGGCGTCAGCGCCGAGCGCATCCGCCAGATCGAGGTGGCGGCGATGAAGAAGATGCGCAAGGCGCTGGAGCCGGCGCTGGCTTGAGGCCATCCGGCTGGCTGCGGCCGGCAGGCGCGGCAAAAAAACACCCGGTCGAGCCGGGTGTTTTGCTTTCAGTCGGCGCGCCGCCGCCCACGCAGGCCCAACACCCCCGCGCCCAGGCCGGCCAGCCACAGCGCCAGCGTGCCGGGCTCGGGCACGGCGCTGATGCGGATGTTGTCCACGCCCACCACCTCATTGACCCCGTCGCTGCTGTCGTGGTACTCGGGCTTGATGGTCAGCGACTGCAGGCCGGCCAGCACGGTGGGCAGGTCGGCACCGAAGGTGGCGGTATTGAGCACCAGCGCAAAGTGATGCCATTGCCCATCGGCCGGCGGCTGGCCGTTGCTGGCGGCATCGGCCGTCAGGCTCAGGCCGTTGCCGGTGAGAGTGATCTCACCGAACCCCGCGTAGTCGGGCGCGCTGGCGCTGATGTTCCTGGCATCAAACGACAGTGTGGCGCCGAGGTACGACAGCCCGGCGCCGAGTGCGGCTGCCGGCAACAGCAGGCGGAAATCACCGAACGTGGTGTCGGTGATCTGCAAAAAACCGCCCGGTTGGCCACCGGCGGCCTGGTACGCCAGATCACCGCCGTCAAACACCGTCCAGCCCTGGGCGTTGGCGTCAAAGCCGTAAAACACCTCGGCCCGGGCGGGCGCGGCGGCCGCCAGCAGGGCCGATGCCAGTGCGCAAACCAGCAGTTGCTTCATGAAAACACCTTTTGTGGCCGGCCCGGTCGCAGGATGGCGCCGTGGCCGGCGTGGAAAATAACACGCCGCCCGGTGGCGCCACCCCTTCAAACGCGGGTCAAGGCGTTTCAGCCAGTAACAGCTTCAGGTCGTCGGCCAGCGCCTGGGCGCCGCTGCCGTAGCGGGTGAACAACCGCACCCGCCCCATGCCGTCAAACACATACGAGCCGGCGGTGTGGTCTACCGTGTAGCTGGTGGCGGTCTTGCCCGGCACCTTGGCAAAAAACACCTTGAACTCTTTGGCCGCCGCCGCGGTTTGCTCGGGCGTGCCGCGCAGGCCGATCAGGTCAGGCCCGAAGTTGGCCACGTAGGCCTTGAGCAGCGCGGCGGTGTCGCGCTCGGGATCGACGGTGACAAAAATACCCTGCACCCGCGCGCCATCCGCACCCAGGCTGCGCTTGACCTCGGTCAGCTCGGCCATCGTGCTGGGGCAGACATCCGGGCACTGGGTGTAGCCGAAGAACACCACCACCACCTTGCCTTTGAAGTCAGCCAGCGTGCGCGGCTGGCCGTCGGCATCTGACAGCGCCAGTGTGCGGGCGTACTCGGCGCCGGTGATGTCCACTGCCTTGAAGGCTTGTTTGGGGCCGCCGTCGGGCGCCTTTCCGTCGCAGCCGACCAGGGCGGCCGTGGCGGCCAGGGCCAGCAGCAGGCGGCGCGTCAATGTGGCAGGGGATCGCATGTTTTTAAGGTCTCCAG
>JANMKO010000761.1:0-17091 GCA_031372085.1 Betaproteobacteria bacterium | reverse complement strand
TACAAGCTTGAAATCGGCAGCGTGGCCAAAGACGGCAACGCCACCTTCATCGAAACCGCTTTCACCACCGCCGGCAAGTGAGCCGGACCACCCCAACCCCCCGGCCGGATCAGGAGCATGCCCATGCCAACCCCACTGTTTCACCGCCCGCCCATCCGCCGGTTTGCCTGCGCGCTGCTGGGCGCGTGCGCACTGCTGGGGCCCGCCGGGCCGGCCGCCGCGCAGCCGGGGCCGGCGGCGGCCGGCGGCATCACCGAAGAGCAGGCCAAAACCGCCGCACTGAAGTCCATGCCCGGCAAGGTGACCGGCGTGACGGTGGAGAAAAAGCGCGGCAAGATGGTTTACGTGGTTGAAATCATGACCGCGACCCAAGGCGAGCGCGATGTGTTTGTTGACCGGGTATCGGGCAAGGTGCTGGGCACCGACTGAACCCCACCCCCCACGAGGCACACCATGAAGCGATTGACCCATACCAGCGGCGCTTTGGCCGGGTGCGTGCTGTGGGCGCTGCTGCTGGCCGGCCCCAGCAGCGCCGCCCCGGCGTCTGCGGCCGCCAACCCGGCCACCAACCCGGCCGCCGCCCAACCCGCTGCCCTGGGCTCTGAAGAATTTGGCCTGAGCCCCCGCCAGCTGGTGCAAGCCATCGAGAAAGTGGAGGCCCAGATCACCCGCTGCATGCGCGCCCAGGGCTTTGAGTACGTCGCCGTCGACTACGAGACGGTACGCAAGGGCATGAACAGCGACAAAACCCTGCCCGGCCTCACCCGGCCCGAGTTCATCAGCAAATACGGCATGGGCATCACCACGCTGTACACCGGCCGGGCGCCGCAAGTCGAGACGGGTTACAGCCCCGGCCGGGTGGGCCTGGGTGAGCGCAACGTGGCAATCTTCAACGGCCTGCGCCCGGCCGACCAGGTGGCCTACAACCGGGCCTTGTTTGGCGCCAACCCCGACGCCACCTTTGCCGTCACGCTGGAGCAAGAAAACTTTACCCGCACCGCCGGTTGTACCCGCAAAGGCGTTGAGACGGCCTTCACGCCCGAGCAGCTGAGCGTGAGCTACTACAACCCCAAAGATGCGCTGATCAACAAAGACCCGCGCATGAAGGCGGTGCTGCGCCAGTACGCCCAGCAGATGCGCAAGCTGGGCTTTGACTACGCCCACCCCGATGACGTGGCGCCCGATCTGCGCAAGCGGCTGGACGCGCTGACGCAGGGCCAGTCGATCCCGACCGACAAAATGTCGCCCGACCAGACCAAGGCGCTCAAGGCATTGCAAGACTACGAGCGCCGGGTATCGAACAAACACTACGATTTGCTGGACAACGTGTTCGATCCGGTGGAAGAGCAGATCGCCAAAGAGATGTTCGCCCGGCCTGTGAAGTAAGCCGCCCGGCCACCCGCCCATTCATCCCCAGCGCATTCCTGGCCCGCTCATGACCTCACCACGCATCAAGATGTTGTTGGTCGTGCTGGCGGGGGTGGCCGGCGCGGCGGCCCTGGCCGGGCTGATCGGCTCGCGCATCGAGTCTCCCGCCGACGCGGCGGCGCGCACCGCCCCGCCGGTGCCGTCGGCCATCCTGGTGCCGGTTGAAAAGCGCGTGCTGGGCGCCAGCATCGTCACCCGGGGCACGGCCCGGTTCGGCCTGCCGCAGCCGGTGTCGGTGGCGCCGTCGGCCCTCAAGCCCGGGGCCAGCCTGATCACCACCCTGCCGCTGCGCAATGCCGCCGTGGCCGAGGGTGGCGTGCTGCTCACCGCGTCCGGCCGGCCGGTGTTTGTCTTGCAGGGCGACGTGCCCACCTACCGTGATCTGGTGCCCGGCGTCAGCGGTGACGACGTGCTGCAGCTGGAGCGCGCGCTGCTGCGGCTGCGCTTTGACCCCGGCCCGGTGGACGGCCGCTACGACCAGCAAACCGCCGCCGCCGTGGCCCACTGGTACAAATCCAAGGGCTGGGAGGCGTTTGGCCCGACGCGCGAGCAACTGGCCGCCGTGCGTGCGCTGGAGCGTGACGCCGACGATGCCAGCAAGGCGGCACTGGCCGCTGCCAACGCCGCCGCCGCCGCCGGGCCGGCGCTGGCCGCCGCCCGCGCCACCGCCGAGCACAGCGCCCGCAGCGCCGCCGGTGAGCTGGCCACGCGCCGGGCCGACGTGCAGGCATTGCAAACCCTGCGCGAGACCGATGCCACGCTGGCGCTGCAAAACGAGCAGGCCAAGGCGGCGCATGCCGACACCGCCGCCCAGGCCGACCTGGCCGCGCAGATTGCCGACGAGGCCTTCATCAGCCTCGACCCGCGCCAGCCCGAGACCGCCCGCCTGGCGGCCCGGGCCAAGGTGGCGCTGGCCCGCACGGCAGCGCACAAGACCCGGCTCGAAGGCCAGGCCGCCGTGCTGGCCGCTGAGCGGGCCGCCGGCCAGGCGGGCGCCAAAATCCAGTTGGCTGAGGGCGGTGTGGCGTCGGCGCTGTCGGCCACCACCGCCGCCCGGCTGGACAGTGACCGGCTGGTGCAAGCCGCGCAGGATGCGCAAAAACTGGCGGCCCTCGATGCCCGCCTGTCCGCCGCCCGGGCCGGCCAACTGGCGGCCGACCTGGCGCTGGCCCGCAACAAGCTGGGCGTGCAGGTGCCGGCCGATGAGGTGGTGTTCATCCGCCGCCTGCCGGTGCGGGTGGAAGAGGTCAAGGCGGTGGTCGGCGCGGCCGCCGCCGGGCCGCTGCTGTCGGTCACCGACAACCAGTTGGCTGTTGACTCGGCGCTGGCGCTGGACGCCGCGCCGTTGGTCAAGCCCGGCATGAAGGTGCTGATCGACGAGCCGGCGCTGGCCGTCAGCGCCACCGGCGTGGTGCAGTCGGTGGCCGCCTCACCGGGCACGCAGGGGGCGGACGGCTTCCACCTCTATTTCGAGGTGAAGGTCGATGCCACGCCGGTGCGGCTGGACGGGTTCTCGGTGCGGTTGACGATCCCGATCAAATCGACTGACGGTGCGGTGCTGGCGGTGCCGATCAGCGCGCTGTCGCTGTCGGCCGACGGCAGTTCTCGGGTGCAGGTGCAGCACAACGGCGCGCTCAAAGAGGTGGTGGTCACGCCCGGGCTGTCGGCCGACGGTTTTGTCGAGGTGCGCGCCGCCAGCGGCCAGTTGGCACCCGGGCAACTGGTGGTGGTGGGCTACAACCTGCCCAAGGCCGGCAAAGACCCGAAGGACAGCAAATGACGCTGGCCGCGCCCGCCCCCGCGCTTGCGCCAGCCGCTGACCCCGGCCCAGGCCCGGCCCCAGCCCCGGCCCGCAATGTGCTGGCGCTGCACGGCATCGGCCGCACTTACGGCAGCGATCCGGCGGTGCGGGCGCTGGTGGGCATCAACCTGACCTTGGCAGCGGGCGATTGGCTGTCGATCACCGGCCCGTCGGGCGCCGGCAAATCCACCCTGCTCAACATCATCGGCTGCCTGGACGTGCCCACCTCGGGCCGCTACCTGATTGACGGCATCGACACCACCACGCTGACCGACGACCAGCGCGCCGGGCTGCGCAGCCGGCGCATCGGCTTTGTCTTCCAGTCGTTCCACCTGCTGCCCTACCGCAGCGTGCTGGAGAACGTGATGCTGGCCGAGGTCTACCGCCACCAGCCGCAGGCCGGCCGCCGTGAGCGCGCGCTGGCGGCGATCAAGCGGGTGGGCTTGACGCACCGGGCTGATTTTTTGCCCACCAAGCTGTCGGGCGGTGAGCGTCAGCGCGTGGCTATCGCAAGGGCGCTGATCGGCTCACCCAGCCTGCTGCTGTGCGACGAGCCCACCGGCAACCTGGACCGCCAGACCTCGGCCGACATCCTTGATTTTTTTGCCCAACTCAATGCCGACGGGCTGACGCTGGCCATCGTCACCCACGACGAGGGCGTGGCCGGCCGAGCGCGGCGCCGGGTGCACATCGTCGATGGCGCCATCGACCCACCCGCCTCACAGGCCGAAGCCGATACCGATGCCGATACCAACGCCGATATCGATACCCGGGTTGGTGTCCCGGCCGCCCATCCTGGCCCAGCGGGCGCCGCGCACCGGCCCGCCCCGGTGCCACGCTCGGCCATCAGCCCGCAAGACCTGTTCAATGAGGCGCTGGCCGGCATGTTTGCCCGGCCCGGGCGCATGGCGCTCACTGTCCTGGGGGTGGTGATCGGCATGTCGGCGCTGGTGGCCACGCTGGGCCTGACGCGCACCGCCGGCAACCGCATCATCAGCCAGTTTGACCAACTCGCCGCCACCGAGCTGTTTGTCACGCCCCGGCCCGGCTCAGCGGGTGGCATCACCGATGCCCGCGCCATCCCGTGGGACGCCCCGGCCCGGCTGCTGCGGCTGAACGGCGTGGTGGCGGCCGGCCTGGTGAGCGAGGTGGACGTGGGCGACTCGATGGTCAGCGCGTCGCCCGTCAAAGACCCGCTGAACCAAAGCGCCGTCAAGCTGGCGGTGCGTGCCGCGTCACCCGATCTGTACCGCGCGGTGCGGGCCGACCTGGCCGCCGGCCGGCTGCCCGACGCCGGCCATTCCAGCCGGGCCGACCGGGTGGTGGTGCTGGGGCCGGACGCCGCGCTGCGGCTGGGCATCAACCAGCTGGAGCGCTTGCCGGCGGTGTCGATCGGCGACCAGCTGTACATGGTCATCGGCATCCTGCGTGATGTGGCCCGCAAGCCCGAGCTGCTGGGCTCGGTGATCCTGCCCGAGGGCACGGCGCGGCGCTACTTTGGCCTGGCCGGGCCGGGCACGCTGGTGGTCGAGACGAAGATCGGCGCGGCCTACCTGATCGCCGACCAGGCCCGCACGGCGCTGCGCCCCGATGACCCGCGGCTGCTGCGGGTGCAGGTGCCGCAAGAGCCGCGCCGGGTGCGCGACGATGTGCAGGGCGATTTGAACCTGATGTTTTTGATGCTGGGCGGCCTGTCGCTGGTGGTGGGCGCACTGGGCATTGCCAACATCACGCTGGTGGGCGTGATGGAGCGCACCGGTGAGATCGGCCTGCGCCGGGCCATCGGCGCCACCCGGCGCCACATTGCGCTGCAGTTTCTGGTCGAGAGCGCGGCGATGGGCGTGATCGGCGGGCTGATCGGCGCCAGTGTGGGCGTGTTGATCGTCATCGGCGTGGCCGCCTACCAGGTGTGGACGCCGGTGCTCGACCCGGCCGCGCCGCTGCTGGCGCCGCTGGTGGGTGGGGTGATCGGCCTGCTGTCGGGGCTGTACCCGGCGTCGCGCGCGGCCCGGCTGGAGCCGGCCGAGGCCTTTCGGCATTGACGGGCAGCCCAGGCGCCGCATGCAAACCCCCTGGCTGATCACCCGACCGAAGATCCGGATCGCCCGGATCGCCCGCCTCGCCGGCATCGCCCGCATGGCGCTGGCCCTGCTCTGCCTGGCCGCAGCCGGGCCCAGCCCGGGTGCCGAAACCACCGACACCGACATCGCCGAGCTCAAGCGCGCCATCACCGAGCTGCGGGCGCAGAACCGCGCGCTGGCCGACCGGGTGGGCACGCTGGAGGCTGAAAAATCCGCCCGCAGCCTGCCGGCGGGCGTGCTGGCGGCGGGTTCTGGCCCGGCCACCGGCACCGGCACCACCACCACCACCGCCACCACCGACGACCTGGCGCGCCGCATCGGTGAGCTGGAGTTCACCAAAACCGCGCAAGAAGACGCCACCCGGGCCATCATCCGCGACTCGCTGGCCAAGGTGGGCTCCAAAGTCAACGAGGCGGTGTCGCTGGGCGGCGCCATCGAGGTGCTGGCCGGCCGCACCCGCGATTTTTCAGGCGTGCGCAAAAGCGCTTTGCAGTTGAGCACCGCCGAGCTCGACCTCGACATCCAGGCCGGTGATTGGGCGTCGGCCAAGGTGGTGCTGGGCTATGTTGACGGCACCAACAGCCTGGCCAGCGGCCCCCGGGGCTTTGATGTGGCGGTAGACCGCCTCACCGTCGATACCGCGTCGATCACGGTGGGCGATGTGCAGCGCTTTCCGCTGGTGTTGCAGGCCGGCCGCGTCAACCTGGCTTTTGGCAGTTCTACCGGCGTGCACCGGTCTGACACCCTGGCCATCGACGGCCCGTTGACCACCGACGCCTTCCAGATGAAGCGCACCGCCATCGGCATCGGTTTTGGCCTGCCCACGCCCAAGCTGGCGCGGCCGGCGCTGCCGGTGGCCGTGCCGGCGGTGGTGCCGCTGGTGCTGGGCCCGCTGGTGGCTGACCTGGGCCGGCAACTGGGCTATGCACCACCGCCCAGCCGGCCCAAACCGCCGGTGCCGGTGGCCGCGCCGCCCGAGCCGCCGCCGTTTTACGGCAGCCTGTTTGTCTACGAAGGCCACAGCACCGGCGCGCCGCGCAGCTTTGTGCGCAATGTCAACGCCCGGCTCGGCTACCGCGCCAGCGGCCATTGCGGCCGGCCGTACAGCGAGCTGCGCGCCGCTGACCTGTGCCCGTGGTCACTGGATGTCAACCTCGACCTCAACAACTCGGTCTTCAACAGCGATTTTCTGGCCACCGAGTACCGGGCGTTTCTAGACCAGTTTGGCCCGGTGCGCGGCATGGCGTCCACCGTCAAGCTGGCGCTCGGCCCGGTGATGGTCGAAGGTGAGTGGGCCGGCGCCACCGCCAGCGCGGTGTTTGTTGACGACGCCCGCAAGCGCCAGCGCATCAAGCCCGCCGCCTGGCAGGCGTCGGTGGGCTACCAGTTTGGCTGGACCCCGTGGGTCGAATCGATTGGCGGCCAGGGCACTTATCTGGCGCTGGGCTATTCACGCAGCCGCGACCTGGCCGGCGCCACCCAGCTGGTGGGCGGTGAGCGCTTGCGGGTGGGCGCCCTGCCGTGGTCGCGCTGGACGCTGACCGCCGGTGAATGGGTGCAAGAGGGCCTGAAGGTGCAGCTTGAATATTCACGCACCCAAGACTACCCGGCCAGCGACGGCGGCAGCGGCGCCACCGGCAACGGCCTTCAGATGACGCTCACCTATTCATGGTGAAAACGCAGCGCAGCGGCCGGCCTCGGCCATCGAGTGATTCACTTCAAGGAGAGATCGACATGGGCAAGCAAGCCACTTCAAGCACCAGCCGCGCAGCGGCGGCGTCATCCTGGGCTGTCACGCGCCGGTGGGCCTGCGGCGCTGGCCTGGCCGTGCTCAGCGGCCTGGCGTGGGCGCAAGACAAACCGGCACCGGCGCTGGAGGCGTTTGACAAAGCCAGGTTCGACCGCCCCACGGTGATCGACAACCCCTGGCTGCCGATGAAGCCCGGCATGCGCTATGTCTACGAGGGCACGACGGTGGACGGTGGCAAGGTGGTGCCGCACCGCATCGAGCTGCACATCACCGACCTGACCAAGGTGATCGACGGCGTGCGGGTGCTGATTTCATACGACCTGGATTTCAGCAACGGCAAGCTCGAAGAGGCCGAGCTGGCGTTTTTTGCGCAAGACAACGACGGCAATGTCTGGCACCTGGGCCAGTACCCCGAGGAGTACGACAACGGCAAGTGGACCAAGTCACCGGCCTGGATCCACGGCTTCGAGGGTGCGCGGGCCGGCATCATGATGAAGGCCAAACCGGCGCTGGGCACGCCCAGCTACTCACAGGGCTGGGGGCCGGCTGTCGATTGGACCGACCGCGGCCAGACCCACCAGATGGGCCAGGCCACGCAGGTCAAGGCCGGCAGCTACACCGATGTGCTGGTGATCAAGGAGACGGCCACGTCCGAGGTGGGCGCCGAGCACTTCAAGTACTACGCCAAGGGCGTGGGCAATGTGCGGGTGGGCTGGAGCGGCGCCGACAAAACCAAAGAGACGCTGGAGCTGGTGCGGGTGGAGACGATGTCGGCCAAGATGATGGACGACATCCGCGCCCGGGCCCTCAAGCTGGAGAAAAGCGCCTACCAGCGCAGCAAGACGGTGTACGGCCCCACCGCGCCGGCCGAGCGGGCGAAGTAGCCGGGCGCAAGCCGGCCGGTTTGCGCGTGACAATCCAGCGCGCTCCGCCCGCCGGGCGGCGCCAGGAGACAAGCCCATGCGCGGACCCTTCCACCCCACCTACGGCAGCGTCGGCTCGCGTCGGGGCAGCCCTGAGCCCGTGCGGCCCATCGCCGCCGGGCTCAAGCTTGGCACTGCGCACCTCGACACCATCGACCAATCCCACCAGCGCTGCGCCGCACTGGGGGTGTCACGCATCGAGCGCCCCGACCACTCACCGCTGGGCCGGTCTGACCTGGCCGTGGTGCGAGAGCGCAACCTGCGGCTGCACGACCATGCCGCGCCGGTGATGGAGATGCTGCATGAGCAGATCATCAACACCCAGAACATGGTGGTGCTGTGTGACGCCACCGGCACCATCCTGCATTCGATCGGCGACGATGAGTTTCTGGCCCGGGCGTGCAAGGTGGCGCTGCAGCCGGGCGTCAACTGGTCAGAGCACACCAAGGGCACCAACGCCATCGGCACCGCACTGATCGAAGAGCTGCCCACCCGCGTGCATGCCGATGAGCATTACATGCATGCCAACCACTTTCTCACCTGCTCGGCGGCGCCCATCCTCGACCCGCGCGGCAACATCCTGGGCGTGCTGGACGTCACCGGTGACCGCAGCAGCTTTCACCCGCACACGATGGCGCTGGTCAAGATGTCGGCGCGCATGATCGAAAACCACTGGCTCACCGACGACTACCGCCACGTGATGCGGCTGCACTTTCACAGCCGGGTCGAGTTTCTCGGCACTTTGATGGAGGGCATCCTGGCGGTGTCGGCCGACGGCCGCATCGTCGGCGCCAACCGGGGCGCGCTGGAGCACCTGGGCCTGAGCGGCGCGGCGCTGCGCAAGAACAGCCTGGCCTCGCTGTTCGGCACCACCGTGGGCGCGCTGGTGGATCGCTTCCGCTCACCGCTGTCCACGCCGCTGCCGGTGCAGTCGGCCGGTGGCCGCCAGTTCCACCTGCATGCCCGCTTCGACTGGCCTGTGTGGACCAGCCTGGCCGAGGCTGTCTGCGGCACCCGCCAGCCCGGCCCGGCCCTGCCGCGCGGCGCGGCGCCGCCCGACGACGGCGTGCTCCCCGCGCCAGAGGCCAGCGCCAATGCCAATGCCAGCGCCAACGCCAGCGCCAACCCCAACCCCAACGCCGACCCGGCCCGCCCCGACAGCCACCTGGCCCGGCTGCGCACCGGCGACGCCCAGGTGGCCAGCCTGATCGACAAGCTGCGCCTCGTCATCGACCACGACATCCCGGTGCTGATCCTGGGCGAGACCGGCACCGGCAAAGCGCTGCTGGCGCGCGCCGCCCACCTCGACTCGCGGCGCGCCCGCCAGCCTTTTGTGGTGGTCAATTGCGCGGCGATCCCCGACACGCTGATCGAGGCCGAGCTGTTGGGTTGCGCGCACAGCGCCTTCTCCGGCGCGCAACGCCCGGGCGCGGTGGGCAAGATCGTGCAGGCCGACGGCGGCACGCTGTTTCTCGACGAGATTGGCGACCTGCCGCTGGCCCTGCAAGCCCGCTTGCTGCACGTGCTGCAAACGCGGCAAGTCACGCCGCTGGGCAGCCAGCACAGCGTGGCGGTGGACGTGGCCATCGTCTGCGCCAGCCAGCGCAACCTGCGCCAGATGATCGACCACCAAGCCTTCCGCGAAGACCTTTTTTGCCGGCTGAACGGCCTGGCCGTGCGGCTGCCGCCGCTGCGCGAGCGCAGCGACCTGCTGGCGCTGGTGCGCCGCATCCTCGACCAACTGGCCGAGCCCGAGCGCCGCGCCCTCCCGCTGGTGCCCGATGCCGACGTGTTGCAGCTGTTTGCGCGCTGCGCCTGGCCGGGCAATGTGCGCCAGCTCGTCAACGTGTTGCGCACGGCGGCGCTGCTGGCCGGGCCGGGGCCGGTGATCAGCCGGGCGCATCTGCCGGATGATTTGCAGGACGACGCCGGGCCGGCGCCGTGCACTGCCGCCCCGGTGCCGGCCGCGTCGGCGCCGCCGGCCGCCGTGCAGCGCTCGCTCGACGCGATGCAGATCGAGGCCATCCAGCAAGCGGTGGACGCGGCCGCCGGCAACATCTCCGAGGCGTCCAAGCGGCTGGGCATCAGCCGCAACACGATCTACCGCAAGCTGCGCTGGCGTGCGCCGCAGTAGACAAGGCCGGGGGGCAGCAGCGCCGCGCCCGGCGTGGCGGCGCACGGCGGTGAGGCCCGTCAAGCCAAGGGTTTGCCCTGCGCCAACCTGGCACGGGCGGTCGTGCGATGCCCGTTCACGCGGCGCGTCTGGCGCACTGTCTGGCCCACCGTCTGGCGCACCGTCTGTTTCACCGTCTGTCTCACCGTCTGTTTCACCGTCTGGCCCACCGACACTGCCGCCACGGCGCTGCCACACCGGCCCGCGCCGCCAGCAGCTCGCCGCCGGGCAACCGGGTGGGCCGGCAGCGGGTGCACAGCCCCGGGCATTCCGCAGGTGTGCGGCGGCTGCCGCAACGGCTACAAACCCAGGTTGAATGAATAGCAACGCCATCCCACCCCGGCTGCAAATCGAGACGCTGACCAAACGCTACGGTGACCGCGCGGCGCTGGATGGCCTGTCACTGCAGCTGGCCGCCGGCACGCTGGCGGTGCTGCTGGGCCCCAACGGCGCCGGCAAGTCCACCTTGTTCCAGGTGCTGACGGGGCTGTTTGCCGCCGATGCCGGCGATGTGCGGGTGGACGGCCACTCACTGCGCAGTGATGCGGTGGCCGCGCTGCGCCAGATCGGCGTGGTGTTCCAGCAGATGTCGCTCGATCTCGATTTGAGCGTGCTGCGCAACCTGCGCTTCCATGCCGATTTGCACGGCCTGCCGCGTGCCGTGGCCCGGCAGCGCATCGACGAGGGCTGTGCCGGCGCTGGCCTGACGACCGATCTGCAGCGCCCGGTGCGTGAGCTGTCGGGCGGCAACCGACGCAAGGTCGAGCTGGTGCGGGCGCTGCTGCACCGGCCCGGCCTGCTGTTGCTGGACGAGCCCACCGTCGGGCTCGACCCCAAATCGCGGCGCGATCTGCGCGTGACCGTGCAGGCCGACGTGCGCGCCCGCGCCAGCAGCGTGCTGTGGGCCACCCACCTGGTGGAAGAGGCCGAGACCGCCGACCGGGTGCTGGTGCTGCACAAAGGCAAACTGCTGGCCGACGGCACACCGGCCGAGGTGGCGCTGGCGCTGGGCGGCGGCCCGCTGGAGGCGGCCTTCCTGCGCGCCACCGGCTGATTTGCCGCCGGCCGCGCCACCATCGATCCGTTCTTCACACCGCCGCCGCACCGCCGTCACACCGCCGTCACACCCCCGCCCCCCCGGAGACCCGCACCGATGCCCACCTTCCGCTCATGCCCGCCGCCGCTGGCCTGGCTGGCCGCCCTGCTGCTGGCCGCACTGCCGTTGGCGCACGCCCAAGCCCAGGGCGTGGCCTACGTGTCGAGTGAAAAAGACAACGCCCTCAGCGTGATCGACCTGAAGACACTCACCGTCAGCGCCACGCTGCCCACCTGCAAGCGACCGCGCCACCTGCAGCGCACGCCCGACGGCAAGCAGTTGCTGGTGGCCTGCGGTGACTCTCACCAGGCCGACATCATCGACCTGGCCAGCCGCCAATCGGTGGGCAAGCTGCCACTGGGCGACGACCCGGAGGCGTTTGATCTGTCACCCGACGGCAAGACGCTGTATGCATCGAATGAGGACGAAGGCGCGCTCAGCTTCATCGACCGGGCCAGCGGCAAGGTGCTCAAAACCGTGCCGGTGGGCAAAGAGCCCGAGGGCGTGAAGGTGTCGCACGACGGCAAGACGGTGTGGGTCACGTCCGAGGCCGCCAGCCTGGTGCATGTGATCGACACCGCCAGCGGCCAGGTGCTCAAGAACGTCAAGGTGGGCAAGCGCCCGCGCCGCTTTGCGCTGACGCCCGACGGCCAGCAACTGTGGGTCACCAATGAGCTGGGCGCGTCGGTCACCATCCTGTCCACCACCGATTACCAGACCCTGGCCACCTTGACGTTCGAGTTGAAGGGCGCCCGCGCCGCCGACATCACGCCCGTGGGCATCACCATGACACGCGACGGCAAGCGCGCCTTTGTGGCGCTGGGCCGGGCCAACCATGTGGCGTTTGTCGATGTTGCCAGCCGCAAGGTGACGGATCTGGTGCTGGTGGGCAAGCGGGCGTGGAACGTCGCGCTGGACAAAGCCGAGGCCCGGTTGCTGGTGGTCAACGGCCTGAGCGACGATGTCACCGTGGTCGATGTGGCCACGGCCAAGGCGATCAAGAGCATCGCCGTGGGCCGGGTGCCGTACATGGCGCTGGTGGTGGAATGAGCGCAGTGCGCGTCGCGCCCGGCCTGGGTTGGTGGTCCGCTCCGCTGGCGGCCTTGCTGCCCGCGCTGCTGTGCAGCGGCGCGGCATCGGCTGCCGGCTTCAAGGCTACGCTGATCCTGCGCGACGACGACCCCCGGCTGGAGCGCAGCCGCACCGACCGGCCGGCGCTGGGCCAGCCCGGCGGCACGGTGGCGGCCGGGCTGGCGCTGGCGCTGCAAGACAGCAAGCTGGAGCTGGACGCAGCAGGCGCCACGCTGCTGCTCGACACCGTGCGCGTGGCGTCGGCGGCCGCCGCCAAAGACGCCGCCGGCAAGGCCGAATGGGGCGGCGCGGTGGCGCTGCTGGCCGACCTGCCGGCCGACTGGCTGCTGGCCGCAGCCGACGGCAGCAAGCTGCCGCTGCTCAACCTGGGTGAGCCGGCCGACCGGCTGCGTGAGCAGGATTGCCGGCCGCGCCTGTGGCATGTGCTGCCCAGTGACCGCATGCGCGCTGACGCGCTGGCGCAAACCCTGGCCGCCCGGCGCTGGGCCCAGGTGCTGCTGCTGGTGGGCCCGCTGCCGGCTGACCAGGCGCGCGCCGCCAGCGCCCGGGCCGCCATCAAGCGCTACGGCCTGAAGCTGGTGGCCGAGAAGCCCTTCAAACTGTCGGCCGACCCGCGTGAGCGTGACCTGGCCAACCCGCTGCTGCTCACCGGCACGGCGGCGGCGGGCAGTTACGACGCGGTCTGGGTGGTCGATGCCGACGGTGAATTTGCCCGCACCCTGCCCTACCGCACCGCACTGCCGCGCCCGGTGGTGGGCGACGCCGGGCTGGTGGCGCTGGCTTGGCATGCCAGCTTTGAGCGCTTTGGCGCACCGCAAATCTCACGCCGCTTTGCCAAAGCCGCAGGCCGGCCGATGACCGGCCAGGACTGGGCCGCCTGGCTGGCCGGCAGGGCGCTGGTGGGCGCCGCAGTGGCCGCGCCCAAAGGCCCGGCGCCGGCCTTCCAGAAAGCTTTGGTCGAGGGTGAGCTGGACGGCTCGAAGGGCGTGGCCATGGCCTTCCGGCCCTGGGACGGCCAGTTGCGCCAGCCCGTGCTGCTGGGCGACGGCATCAGCGTGGTGGCGATGGCGCCGGTGGACGGCATCCTGCATCCCAAAAACGCGCTTGATACGCTGGGCGCGGACGCGCCCGAGAAGCTGTGCAAGGCGAGACCATGATCGATCCAACCTCGTCAGGCCGGAAGCGGGCCGAGCGCCGGGCCGCTCCCAAGCCGGCCCGCGTCCCCACGGGGGACCGGCCGACGTACCCGTCGGACGAGGGGCACCCATGACGCACGCCCTGCAGGCCATGCGCGCCATCGTCATGCGCGAGCTGATGAAGTTCTTGCGCCAGTACGGCCGGCTGGTCTCGGCGCTGGTGCGCCCGCTGCTGTGGCTGGCGGTGTTTGCCGCCGGCTTTCGCAATGTTTTTGGTGTGGCCATCGCGCCGCCGTATGACACCTACATCCCGTACGACGTCTACATCGCGCCCGGTCTGGTGGGCATGGTGCTGCTGTTCAACGGCATGCAGTCCAGCCTGGCGATGGTCTACGACCGCGAGATGGGCCTGATGCGCCTGCTGCTGACCGCGCCGCTGCCGCGCTGGTGGATCTTGTTCAGCAAGCTCACCGCCACCGCCGTGCTGTCGCTGGCCCAGGCCGCCGCGTTTGTGGGGGTGGCCATCGCGCTGGGCACCGACCTGCCGGTGTGGGGCCCACAAACCCCCGGCCTGCTGGCCGCCGCCGTGGCCTCAGCGCTGATGCTGGGCTCGGTGGGGCTGCTGCTGTCGGTGCACATCAAGCAACTGGAGAACTTTGCCGGCACGATGAACTTCGTCATCTTCCCGATGTACTTCATGTCCACCGCGCTCTACCCGCTGTGGAAGCTGGAGGAGTCGGGCGCCGGCTGGGTGTACCAGATCGCCCGCTTCAACCCCTTCACCCACGCGGTGGAGTGGCTGCGTTTTGCGCTGTACGGCAAAGACCCGGGCCTCTCACCGCTGATCGTGCTGGCCACGCTGGCACTGTGTTTTGCGCTGGCCGCCTGGGGTTACGACCCGCAGCGCGGCTTTGGCGCGCTGGCCAAGCGCGGTGGGCCGGCATGACCTGGCTGGAGTTTGACCGCATGCGCGTGACGATCCGCCCCGCCCGCCCCGCCGAACCCACCCGCCCCGCCCACGCCACGCGCCGGCTATGGCTGCAAGCCGCGCCCGCCGTGGCCTGCTGCCTGGCCCTGGGCCCGGCCTGGGGTGCGGCGCTTGCGCAATCACCGCCGCGCTTTCCCAACCGGCCGATCAACCTGTGGCTGCCGTGGCCGGCGGGCGGTGCCACGGATTTGACATTTCGTGTGCTGGCCGAGGCCGCCGCGCGCCAGCTGGGCCAAAAAATACTGGTGCTGAACCGGGGCGGTGCCGGTGGCACGCTGGCCATGCCCATCCTGCAGCAGGCCGCACCCGATGGCTACACGCTGGCGCAACTGCCGCAAACCGTGCTGCGCGCGCCGTGGACACGCAAGGTGCTGTGGGACCCGATCCGCGACACCACGCCGATCATCCAGTTGTCGGGCGTCACCTTCGGCATCGTGGTGCCGGCGGCCAGCGCCTTGCGCAGCCTGGACGATCTGTTCGCCTTCGCCAAGGCCCAGCCCGACCGGCTGAGCATTGCCACCAACGGTGCCGGCACCACGCCGCATGTGGTGATCGATGAGCTGTTTGGCAAACGGGGGTTGCGCTACATCCACGTGCCGTACAAAGGCACGTCCGAGCAGATGATTGCGGTGATGACCGGCCAGGTGATGGTGGGCGTCAACAGCAACGGCTTTGCGCCGTTTGTCGATTCAGGCCGGCTGCGGTTGCTGGTGACGTTTGGTGAGCACCGCACCACGCGCTGGCCCACGGTGCCCACGCTCAAAGAGCTGGGCCACGGTGTGGTGGCCACGTCGCCCTACGGCATTGCCGGGCCGGCCGGCATGCCGCCCACGGTGGTGCAAATCCTGCACGAGGCGTTTCGCACCGCGATGAACGACCCCGACCACCTGGCCGAGCTGGCGCTGTTTGACCAGGAGATTGCCTACCTGGGCCCGGACGACTACGGCCGTGCGCTGCGCGCCGGCTACGAGCATGAGCGCCGGGTGGTTGAGCGGCTGGGCCTGGCCAGTGTGACCGAGTGAGCCGGCGGGCAGGCTCGGCCCGGCAGCGCTCAGGGCTTGGCGCCCGGCCGGGCTGGCACCTGCGGCACCTGCGGCACCGAGTGGTCATTGGCCTGGCCGGGCATCGGCATCGCGCGTGATTCATCGGCCCGGCTCAGGGCGCTGTTGCTGCGCGCCTGGGCCGGCGCGGCGGGTGCCGCCGGGCTGGGTGCCGCCAACACCGCCCCGGCCGACGGCACCGAGCTGTCGGTGGACGGCGACATCGGCCGCGTCAGATCAGGCCGGCCGGCGTCCACCCGGGGCGTGGGCGGTGCGGCGGGGCCGGACGGCACCGTCGGTCCGGGTTTGCACCCCACCAGGCTCAGCGCCAACAGCATCAACATCATCGATTGGGTCATGCGGGTCTCCTGTCTTGATCGGCCACGCGGGCCGGGCCTTATTTGGGCCGGGGGGTTTTGAGCTTTTTGTCGGGCTGGCTCAAGCGCCCTGCGCGCAACTCGGCCACCGCGCCCACCACCGCGCGGGCCACGTTGTGCACCTCTTGCTGCACCGCCGCGTCTTTGTCCAGCGCATCATGGCTGTTGTAGTAGGGCTCGAAGTAGCCAATGTAGCGGTCCAGCTTGGCCAGGCCACCGGCGTCGATCAGGCCCATCCAGTCCAGCCAGTCACACAGGTTGCGGCGGTGCGCCTCCACGCCGGCCACGTCACCGTGCACCACCACGCCGTAGGCCCGACCGGCCACGTGCTTCGGGTAATCCCAGCCGGCCTGCTCGATGCGCTTGGCCTCGGCCACCTTTTTGCCGTGGGTGCTGGTCGGGTCGGGGTTGCCGCCGTCAGCGCACACCAGCCGGTCGATCATCAGCTTGAGCGGGCTGGGCGACTGGTACCAGTAGGTGGGCGCCAGGATGATCACCGCATGCGCGGCCACCCAGCGCTCATAAATCTCGGCCATCCAGTCCTCGGCCTGGCCCAGCGCATGGTTGGGGTAACAACTGCATGGCCAGTGGCACAGCGGCATGGCACTGGACACACAGCCCTTGCACGGGTGGATGTTGCGGCCGTATTCGGATGTCACCAAACTCAGGTCCAGCACATCGGCGTCCAGCCCCGCCCGCTGCACCACCTGCCGGGCCAATTCAGTCAGCCGCCAGGTTTTTGAGATCTCGCCCGGGCAGGTGCCGTCATTGCGCGCACTGCCGCACACCAGCAGCACGCGCGACGGGGTTTGTGCGTCGTGCCAGCGCTTTTGCGCCAGCCGCAGCCGCTTGCGGGTGTCCAGCCACTCGGTCGAGACTTGGTACGTCGGATCGGCAAAACCACGGCCGGCGGGCCGTGTCAGCGGCGCTTTGCGGCCCTCTTGCAAGGCCGCCCAGGCGATCTCCTCCAACCGGGCAATGGCGTCTTGCTCGGGCTGGAAAGCGGGGTCGTAAAACCGGCGTTGAAACCGGTCGTGAAACTCGCTGCGCAGCAGTGGCGCGGGGGCTTGGCCCAGGCGGATCTTGGTCACTCACAACTCCGGCGGTTTGGCCGACAGGGCCAGCCCCGCCAGTGTGACCAGGCCGGCGTTGAATGGCGTAGGACAGCGGCGCGATGCGGGCGTCGGGCCGTCCTACCGCGTGCCC
>JANMKO010000745.1:0-2894 GCA_031372085.1 Betaproteobacteria bacterium | reverse complement strand
GCCTTCGTCGGGCCGCAGCGCGCCGTAGATGATTTTCATCAACGTGCTTTTGCCAGCGCCGTTTTCACCCAGCACGGCATGGATCTGGCCCGGCGCCACCCGCAGCGACACCTTGTCATTGGCGCGCACGGCGGGGTACTGTTTGCTGATGCCGGTCAGTTCGAGTCGCAGCATGTTGTCCTTGTGCTAACCGGCGCCAATGTCCTGCTCCTTCCCCCTGCCAGGGGGAAGGCTGGGATGGGGGTGGTGCTGCACAGACGCCTCCGATTCAAGCCCCTCCCCCGCCCTCCCCCTGCCAGGGGGAGGAGGCAATGCCGACGCATACCGGCTCACCCCAGCCACCCAGCATTCAGCAAGATTACGCTCATCACCCAGCGTCAACCACGCAAACACACGCTCATGCAACTCGCGGGCCAGGCTGTCGCGGTGCCGGGCCAGCGGGCCCACGGCCCAATCCCACAAACACAGGTCGGCCACGCAACCGGGCTCAAAACTGCCGATCTCATCCCCCAGTTGCAACGCCACGGCCGCGCCCCGGGTGGCGGCATGCAGCAGCGCCCAGGCGGTGAGCCGCTGGCCGGCCAGTGCCTGCACCTTGTAGCCGTCGGCCATCGTGCGCTGCATCGACAGCGACGTGCCGCCGCCCACGTCCGACGCCAGGCTGACATGCACCCCGGCATCAGCCGCCTGGCGCCAGCCAAACAGCCCGCTGCCCAAGAACAAGTTGGACGACGGGCAAAACGCGATCTGCGCACCAGTGGCGTGCAGCAGCGCGCGGTCGGCATCGTCCAGCCAGATGCCGTGGGCCAGCACCGCCCGCTGCGTCAGCAGCCCGTGCCGGGCGTAGACATCGAGGTAGCTGCGGGACTGCGGAAACAGCTCGGCAATCCAGGCCACCTCAGCGCGGTTCTCGGCCACATGGGTTTGCAGGTACAGGCCGGGGTGATCAGCCAGCAGTTGGCCGGCCATCGCCAGTTGCGCCGGTGTGCTGGTGGCGGCAAAGCGCGGCGTCACCGCGTAAGCCAACCGGCCCTGGCCGTGCCAGCGCTCGATCAAACGGGTGCATTCGGCCCGCACCACAGCCGGGTCAGGGCTGTCGCGCAGGTTGTCGGGCGCGTGGCGGTCCATCAACACCTTGCCGGCAATCAGCCGCATGCCGCGTTGCTGCGCTGCCGCAAACAGCGCGTCGGTGCTGGCGCTGTGCACGGTGGGGAAGACCACCGCCGCCGTGCTGCCGTGGGCCAGCAGCGCGTCCAGAAACCGGGCCGCGCCGGCTTGCGCAAACGCCGGCTCGGCATGGCGCGCCTCGGCCGGAAAGGTGTAGGTGTTCAGCCAGTCCAGCAGCTCGCTGCCCCAGGACGCGATCACGTCGATCTGCGGGCTGTGCACATGGCTGTCGATGAAGCCGGGCAGCAGCAACTGGCCGCGCCGGTCCAGCTGGCGCCAATCGTCGCCCGGCGCGTCGGGCTGCACCGCCTCGATGCGGCCGGCGTCATTGATCAGCAGCCAGTGCCCCGGGCGCCAGCGCACGGCCGGGCTGGCGCGGTCGGCCAGGCCGGGGTCGGCGGTGAAATCCAGCAGATCGGCACAGATGGCGGTGGGCACGGCTTGAATCCTGCTTTTGAATCGATCGAGTCAAGGCGTCAGGGCTTTGCCACGCGCCCGGGTGGGCCGGGCGGATGGCCCAAAATGTAGCTGACCGATTTGCGGCCTCACTGATTCACCGGCATGACTCAAGCCCTGATGTCCGCCCCACCACCCGCCCGACCAGCCGCCCCAACACCCGCCTTGACGCCCGCCTTGACGCCCACCTTGACGCCCACCGACCCGCCTGCGATCACCCGGCCGATCCGGTTTCACCACCGGGGCCAGACCGTCTCGGTGCAGGGGCTCGAATCCACCACCTCGGTGCTGGCCTGGCTGCGTGAGCAGGCGCACTGCACCGGCAGCAAAGAGGGCTGCAACGAGGGCGATTGCGGCGCCTGCACCGTGCTGGTGGGTGAGCTGGGCGCCGACGGCGCGCTGGGCTTCAAGCCGATCAACAGCTGCATCCAGTTTTTGCCCACGCTGGACGGCAAGGCGCTGATCACCGTGGACGATCTTGGGGGCCAGCACCCGGCGCAGCAGGCGATGGTGGCCTGCCACGGTGCGCAGTGCGGGTTCTGCACCCCCGGGTTTGTGATGTCGCTCACCGCCTGCTACGAGCGCCATGCGGCGGCCGGCAGCGTGGCCAGCCGGCAGCAATTGGCCGATGACCTGTCGGGCAACCTGTGCCGCTGCACCGGTTACCGGCCGATCCTGGACGCCGGCCAGCAGATGTTCACCCTGCCGGCGCAGCGGCTGCCCAGCGCGGCCATCACGCTGGCCTTGCAGGCGCTGCAAGCCGACCCGCCGCTGCACTACGCCGCTGCCACGCCTTTCCACGCACCGCGCACGCTGCACAGCCTGGCAGCCCTGCGCGCGGCCAAGCCCGAGGCCCGGCTGCTGGCCGGCAGCACCGACATCGGGCTGTGGGTGAACAAGCAGTTCCGCGCGCTGGGTGAGATCGTCTACCTGGGCGAGGTGGCTGAGCTCAAGCAGATCCGCAGGGCCGATGGCTGGCTGCAGATCGGCGCCGGTGCGTCATTGGCCGCCGCCTGGGCGGCACTGGCGCAACACTGGCCCGCCACGCGCGAGATGGGCTTGCGCTTTGCGTCGCTGCCCATCCGCGAGGCCGGCACGATGGGCGGCAACATCGCCAACGGCTCACCGATCGGCGACAGCGCGCCGGTGCTCATCGCCCTGGGCGGGTGGGTCGTGCTGCGGCGCGGTGACGTGCAGCGCACGCTGGCCTTGGCCGATTTCTACCTCGACTACCTGAAAACCGCGTTGTTGCCCGGTGAGTTTGTGCAGGC
>JANMKO010000699.1:0-1544 GCA_031372085.1 Betaproteobacteria bacterium | reverse complement strand
GGCGTGGCCACGCCGGGCAGGCAGACCAGGCCGCAGCGCTGGGCCTCGAAGATCACGTCCACATCGGTGTTGGGGGCCACCACCAGCGCGCCGCCCGCGCTGGCCACGGCCCGCACCTGATCAGCGTCCAGCACGGTGCCGGCGCCGATCAGGATGTGCGGAAACTGCCGTGCCAGTGCGGCGATGCTGCGCAGCGGCTGCGGAGAGTTCAACGGCACCTCGATGATCGACCAACCGGCCTGCACCAGCGCCTGGCCCACCGGCAGCACGTCATCGGGCGTGATGCCGCGCAGGATGGCCACCAGCGGCAGCGGCTGCAACGCGGCGGCCAGGCGCTGTTGGGCGCGTTGGTCGCGCTCGGCGCCCTGATCGATCACCTGGCCGGCCAGGTGCTGCAACAGGCGGTCAGCCGGCGAGGCAGGATTTTTTGGCGTCGGGCTCATGCCCGCAGTGTGCCGGACAGCGCCAGCAAGCCGGCCCAGCCGGCCTGGGCGCCCACGCTGCACACCGGGTGGCCGCGCTGCGCCAGCGCACGCTGGTAGCGCAGCGTCAACGCCGCACTGCCCACCACCAACACCGGCTGGCCGGCGGGCAGGGCCTGGGCGCGCAGCTCGTCGCCGATCAGCAGGCCCGACAGGTAGCAGGCCAGCGCCGGGCCGTCATCGTGGTCAAACAGCGCCAGCGTGCGCACCGCAAAAACATGGTGCAGCAGGCCGCCGGGGGCATGGGCGCGGGCCACGCCGCGGTCAAAGGCATCAGGCAGCCAGGCGCTGTCGTCGGCCGGCAGCGTGCGCGCCAGGATCGACTGCTGGCGCAGCAGCGCGTAGCACTCGCCCGTCATGTGGGTGGCAAAGCCAGTGATGCGCCCGCCCTGCACTGCCACCCATTTGCTGTGCGTGCCGGGCAGCACCAGGGTGGCGTCCTGCGGCGTCAGGCCGGCTGGTGGGCCGTGCATCGCCGCCAACAGCCGCAGCGCGCCAAAGACCTGGGTTTCTTCACCGCGCATCACGTCGGGCAGGCCGTTGGCCTGGATCGACAGGCCCGGCACGATGGCCAATCGGCCGCCGCTTGTTGCATTCGTGGGCAACCAGCACAGCTGGGCCGCCAGATCGGCCAGTCCCGCCGGGCAGGCGCAGTACGGCGCCTCTACCCAGCCCTGGCGGCTGCCCACCATGCCGGCCATCAGGCATAACAAGCCCGGGTGCGCCGCCCGCCAGGCGCCAAACTCAGCGTCAAACACAGCGGCCCAGCCACCTGGCGGGATGTTGAGCAGTCCGCGCGGCGCACTGTGCTCAGCCAGCACTGTGCCGTCAGCGGCCAGCAGCGCGCCACGCAACGTGCTGCTGCCCCAGTCGATGGCCAGCAGGGCCGGGGCACTGGCCGGCACGGGCAGGCCAGCGGCGGCGAACGGGGCCAAAGAGGGTTGGTGCATGGGCATTTGCATCAGTGCATCATTTTGGATAGCATCATGATGTCTCTGCAGAAAGTAGCGATGCGAACCACTGTCACGCTCGATCCCGACGTCAAGGCACTGCTGACCGAGG
>JANMKO010000339.1:0-3826 GCA_031372085.1 Betaproteobacteria bacterium | reverse complement strand
GCCAGCAACCCCAGCCTGAACGCGCAGCTGCTGGTGGCCGCACGGCAGGGCGATCTGGCGGCGGTGCAGCAGGCGCTGGTGCGCGGCGCGGCGCCCGATGCGCGCAACCGGCTGGGCAAGACGGTGTTGCTGATGGCCGCCGAAAAAGGGCAGCTGGCGATGGCCGCAGCGGCGCTGGCCGCCGGTGCCGATGTCAACCTGGCGTCGGTCGAGCAGGTGACACCGTTGATGGCCGCCAGCCACGGCGGCCACAGCGCGCTGGTGCAAGCCCTGCTGGACGGCGGTGCCCGCACCGCGCCCGAGGACCGGCTGCACAAGCCGGCCATGGTGTACGCCGCCGGCCAGGGCCATGCCGGGGTGGTGGCGCTGCTGCTGGCGCACGGCGTGCCGCTGGACGCCGCTTACGCCCACCAGCTGACGGCCCTGATGTGGGCCGCCGGCCAGGGCTCGGTGGCCACCACCGCGCTGCTGCTGGACAGCGGCGCCCGCACCGATCAACGCGATGATCGCGGCCTGACTGCGCTGGACATGGCCCGCCAGGCCGGCCATGCGGCGGTGGTGGCCCTGTTGCAGGGGCGCTGAGCCGGCGCCTGCGGGCAGGCCGGGCGGTGGCCGCAGCGCCGGCCGCTCAACCGTCGCACCCGCAGCCGCAGCCGCACCCGCACCCGCACCCGCACCCGCACACGCAGCCGCAGCCGCACCACGCAGCGGCCACCTCAAGCCGCCTGGGACGTTGGCCGCCGCGCGGGCAGCGCCGTGTCGGCCAAAAATGCCGGGCTTGGCGGTGCGGCGGGCGCCATGCGGGCCAGCGCGGCCAGATCGGCCGCGCAGTGCAGCTTGCCGCCCCAGCGTGCGCCCAGCGCCAACGCACCGGGCCAGGCCCGGGCCAGCGCCAGCAGCGGCGCGCTGGCGCCCGGCCGCATGGCGGCATGGGCAAACAGCGCGGCCAGCCGCAGGCGCGGTGCAAACAGCGCCCGCCACTGCGCGGCATAAGCCTGGGCAATCTCGGCCTGCCGACCACAGCCGGGCAACGCGGCCAGCGGCAGCGCGGTCAGCAAGTGCTGGCACAGCAGCGCGGCCGATTGCAGCGCCATGCTGATGCCCTCACCCAAAATCGGGTGTGCCTCACCGGCCGCATTGCCGATGCGGAACATCGCATCGTCCGGCCGCAGCCGCACACCCGGCGCAATCGGGCCGGCGGCCAGCCACGGCTCGGCGCGGTCGGCGCTGCGCAGCACGCGCCGCACGCCCGCACATTCGCGCTTCAGCCAGGCCTCCACCACGTCACCGGCACGGGCGCCCGGCATGGCCTGGCGCAGGCTGTCCAGCCGGTCGCGGCGGATGCAGCAGGCCACCGTGGTGATGCCGGCCACGGCGGCCAGGCCCGGCCCACTGCGGCTGCCGGCCCGGGCGGGCTGGCCGGCCTCACTGACCACCATGCCGCCGTAACCACCGGCCAGCGCCAGCACCGGCAGCAGGCCGTCGGGCAAGGTGCTGCCCTCAAAAGTGGCCTTGAAGGCCAACAGATCCCCCGCCGCACGGGCCGGGCGCTGCGCCGGCCGGCTGCCCGGCAGCGGCTCCCAAGAGCCGTTGGCGGCCACCAGCACCGGCGCGCGCAAGACCACCCGCTGGTCGGCCTCGGTGGCGCGCACCTGGCACAGCCAGCGGCCGGCCTGGCCGTCAATGGCCTGCACCTGCCAGGGTTGCAGCAGCGCGACGCCCAGCCGGCGCGCCTGGTCCAGCAGCAGGGTGTCCAGCATCTCGCGCGCCAGCGGCCGGCCCCAGGGGTGCGCGGTGGGCACGGGGCCCGCCGCCGTGCCGCCCGCCGGGTGCACGGCGGCGGGCAGATCGGCCACCACCCGCTGGTCACCGCGCAGCAGCGCCACCTGGCGCAGCGGCGGGCCGGCCCACTCGTCAAACGCGCGGCCGATGCCCAGCAGGTGCAACAGCGGCAAGTTGCTGGCGGCAATGCACTCACCGCACACCTTGCGGCGCGGAAAGCGCTGCTTCTCGACCAGCGCCACCGACCAGCCGGCCCGCGCCAGCAGGATGGCCGCCGCCGAGCCGGCCGGCCCGGCGCCGATGATCACCGCGTCGAAGTGCAGGCGCATCAGCCGGCCCCGGTGCGGTCAGCACAAAAGCTGTGGCCAAACAGCCCGGTCGGCCGCTCACGCAGCAGCCAGGCCGCCGGTGCTCCGGGCCAGGCGGCACTCAACTCGGCGGCGCGAAACCCGGCATGCACGCTGAGCACCGCGTCCTGCCGCGTCACCGCGTTGGCGCCGATCAGCCCCACCGCATGGCTGGCCAGCAGCGCAACCCCGCTGCGGCGCGGCTCGCAGGCGACAAATCGCTGGCAGCGCGCGGCAATGGCGCCCAGCAGACGGGCCAGGTAGACGCCCTCAAAATGGTGCAAAAACAGGTTGGCGATGATCACGTCCCAGCGCTGCGCGTCGGCGCCGGCGCCACTGCCTTGCGGCGCCGCCCAGTCCAGCACATCGGCCTGCAGCGGCTGGGCGCGCCAGCCCAGCCGGGCATAGGCCGCCAGCGTGCCGGGCGCCACCAGGGCCTGGCGGTCGAGCAAGGTGAGCTGCACCTTCGGCCAATCGGGCGCCAGCGCGCGGGCCACGCCCAGCAGCAGGCTGCCGTCACCGGCGCCCAACTCCAGCACGCGCAGCGCGGCGCCGGGCCGGCGCGCCGGCAGGCGGGTGTCCAGCGCGCGCAGGCTGCGCAGCAAGGTGCTGCGGGTGCGCATCACCCGGTGCACCCGCTGCAGGTCGCGCCGCGCGCGCTGGGCCGCCGGATCAGACGCGGCCAGACTGTCCAGCATCTCGGGCAGCACCACGCGCGACAGCACCATCACTGCACCCGCAGCAACGCGCCGTGGCAGCTGAAGCCGGCGCCAAACGACGACAACCACCACCAGCCCGGCGCGGCGCCATCCGCCAGCGCGGCTTGCAGCACAAAGTAGACAAACGCGCTGGACAGGTTGCCGTACTCGCGCAGCACTGCCGCACTGCTGCCAAAGCGCGCCGGATCGACCTCAAACTGCCGTGCCAGCGCCAGCAGCACATCGCGCCCGCCGGCATGCAACACCCAGGTGCCGATGTCGTCGGTGCCCAGCCCCGCGCGGCCCAGTACCGTGCCCAGCACCCGCTGCGCATGATCAGCCGCCAGGGCCGGCACGGCGCGTGTCAGCACGTTGCGCAGCAGGCCGTCGCGCTGCTCGAAGCGCAGCGCGGCGCGCTCGGCCGGCTCGATCAGCGACGCGCTGTCGCGCCATTCCACCCGCCGGCCGCCGGGCCTGGGCGCCTGCGACAGCACGGCCGCGCCTGCGCCGTCGCCAAACAGGCAGGCGCTGATCAGCACGCCGGGGTCGTTGTCCAGGTACATCGCCGCGCTGCTGACCTCCACGCACACCGACAACACCTGCGCCGCCGCGCCCGAGCCCAGCAGCGCGCGGCCCAGCTGGAAGTTGGGCAGCGCGGCCGCGCAGCCCTGGCCCACCAGGTCGAATGCCAGCACGTCGGCGCGCAGGCCCAGCCGCTGCACCACATGCCCCGACAAGCCGGGGCACAGGTAGCCGGTGCAGGTGCTGACCACCACCGCGTCGATCTCGGCCGGCTGCAAGCCGGCATCCGCCAGCGCCCGCGCAGCGGCCTGCGCGGCCAACGCCGGGGCGTGCGTCTCGAAGCGCCGGGCCAGGGTGTTGGGGTCGATGCAGAACACGTCGGCCAGGTGGTCGACGGCCAGCCAGCGCGCGTCGATGCCGTTGTCGCGCTGCAGCACGCTGCGCGCAATCCAGTGCGCACGGGCGTCCAGGCGGGCG
>JANMKO010000648.1:0-2758 GCA_031372085.1 Betaproteobacteria bacterium | reverse complement strand
GACGCTGACGCCGGGCCGCCGCGTCTGGCCGCCCGGCCGGCGCTGGGGCGGTCGATCACGCTGCACGCACCGGGCCGGCTGCACCTCGGGTTTTTGGATCCGGCGGGCACGCTGGGCCGGCGCTTTGGCAGCCTGGGGCTGGTGATCGACGGCTTCGAGACCGAGATCGAGCTGGCCGCAGCCGCCAGCGACCAGATCACCGCCGGGCCCGACGCCCAGGCCAGCGACATCGACCGCATCGCCGCGCACTTGCTGCGGCTGCGCCAGCACAGTGGCTGTCACCAGCCGCTGGCGCTGCATTTGCACCGCAGCCTGCCGCCGCACAGCGGCCTGGGCTCGGGCACCCAGCTGGCGCTGGCAGTGGGTCGGGCCTTTGCCCACTGGCATGGCCTGGCGCTCGGCACGGCCACGCTGGCCGGCTGGCTGGGGCGGGGCCAGCGCTCGGGCATCGGCATTGCCGGGTTTGACCAGGGCGGCCTGCTGCTGGACGGCGGGCCGGGCACTGGCGGCAGCCCGCCGCCGCTGCTGGCCCGGCTGCGCCTGCCGCCGGCCTGGTTGACCGTGGTCGTGCAAGACCCGCTGCACTGCGGTTTGTCGGGCGCCCATGAGAAGCGCGCCATCGCCGCGCTGCCGCCGCTGCCGCAGGCCAGCGCGGCCGAGATCTGCCACCAGGTGCTGATGCAGGTGCTGCCGGGCGCGGCGTCGGCCGACTTTGCCGCCTTTGCCAACGGGCTGAACCGGGTGCAGCAGATCGTGGGCGCGCACTTCGCCCCGGCCCAGGGCGGCAGCGCCTTCACCAGCCCGGCCGTGGGCCGGCTGCTGCACTGGATCAACCAGCAGGGCGCTGCCGCAGCGCCGCTGGCCGCCACCGGCCAGAGCAGCTGGGGCCCGACGGCGTTCGCCATCGTGCCCAGCCGCGAGGCAGCGGCGGCGCTGTTGGCCGGCGCTGCAGCGGCCGGGGTGATCGCGCCACCGTTGCAACTGCGCACGGTGGCCAGCCGCAACCAGGGCGCGGTGCTGGTGGACCGGCGCGGTGACGGCCTGCCGACAGATCACCCGACAGATCAT
The DNA here is from genome assembly GCA_031372085.1 of Betaproteobacteria bacterium. GTDB lineage: Bacteria > Pseudomonadota > Gammaproteobacteria > Burkholderiales > Burkholderiaceae_C > Pseudaquabacterium. Next base: position 1,690 of record JANMKO010000648.1, on the reverse strand, counting down.
TCGCCAGAACATCCGCCAGATCGCCCGCCAGAACGTCCGCCAGAACATCCGCCAGAACATCCGCCAGAACACCCGCCAGAACGCCGGCCCGGCCGTTGATCGTGCGGCCCCGCACGCACAGCCTCAGCCGCCCGCACCCTCCACCCCATTTCAGCCCCCGCCATGGACCGCCCTTACATCCTGCACATGTTCACCCCGGGCCGCCAGATGAGCCCGTTCGACATCAACATGGCCGCCGACGCCGGCTACCAGCTGGTGGTGCCCTACACGGAGGTCGGGCTGGCCAGCATCGCCGGGCTGACGCAGGACACCATCTTTTCGCGCGGCCCCAAAGGCGTGGCGCGCACCGGCATCTTCATCGGCGGGCGTGATGCGCTGCTGGCCGCCGACATGCTGGCCGCCGCGCAGGCGGCGTTGGTGCCGCCGTTTGTCGTCTCGCTGATGGCCGACCCGAGCGGCGCCTACACCACCGCCGCCGCGATGGTGGCCTGTGTGGAAGCGGCGCTGCTGGGCCTGCCGCTGGAGGATCTGGCCGGCGCCGAGGCCAGCGCTGCGGCAAGCAGCGACGCCAGCGCTGCGCCAAGCGGCAACGCCGGTGCTGTGCGCAACGGCCTGGCCGGCCGGCGCGTGCTGGTGCTGGGTGGCACCGGCCCGGTCGGCCGCATGGCCGGGGTGATCGCCGCGCGCGCCGGCGCGCAGGTGTTTTTGTCCAGCCGCAGCAGCCAGGCCGCCGCCGACCAGGCCGCTGCCGAGACTGGCCAGCGCTTTGGCGTGCGGCTGCAAGGCACCTCAGGCGCTGACAGCGCGGCGCTGCGCCAGTCACTGGCCGTCGCGGATGTGCTGCTGGCCTGCGCCGCCGCCGGCCACCAGGTGGTGTCGGCCGACGATCTGGGCGCGGCCCGTGCGCTGCGCGTGGCCGCCGATGTCAATGCCGTGCCACCCACTGGCATCGCCGGTGTGGCGGTGATGGACAACGGCGTGCGGCTGGCCGGCGTCGGGGCCCTGGCGGCGGGTGCGCTGGGCATCGGCGCGCTGGCGGTGGGCAATGTCAAATACCAGACCCAGCAGCGGCTGCTGCAGCAGATGCGCCAGTCCGACCAGCCGCTGGTGCTGGGGCTGGACGAGGCCTTTGCCGTGGCGCGGGCTTGTCTGGCTGAGCACACCGCTGATCCCACTGCCGCGCGCCCGGCAGCGCCGGGCGCTTGACATGGGCCGGCAACGGCGGGCGGCCGGCCGCTTGACGCTGGTTGGCTCACCGATCTGGTCGCTGCGCTGGCCGCCGATCTGGCCGCTGATTTGCCGTTGACATCACGCCGATGCCCATCCTCGCCATTGCCGCCCTGTCGGCCCGTGCGCTGGCCGAGGCCGCCGCCCGCTGCGGCCACACCGTGCTGGCGCTCGACCTGTTTGGCGACGCCGACACCCGCCGCGCCGCCACCCGCTGGTGGCCGGTTGGCGATGCCGCGCAGTTGCGCATCGACCCGACGCGCCTGGGCGCCGCGCTGCGCCAGGCGGCCACCCGGCACGGTGCCGTCGGCTGGATCGCCGGCAGTGGCTTCGAGGCCGATCTCGACATGCTCAGCGCCGGTGCCGCCGTGCTGCCGTTGATCGGCAACCCGGCGCCGGTGTGGGCCCGGGTGCAAGACCCGGCGCAGTTTTTTGGCTGCCTGCGCGCCCACGGCCTGCCGCA
>JANMKO010000633.1:0-3383 GCA_031372085.1 Betaproteobacteria bacterium | reverse complement strand
TGGCCGCCAGGGCGCGAGCCCTTGCCCGCGCCGGCCCCTGGAGGTCGCGGGCGCCGGGTTGGCAAACTCAGCACGCGACTGCGCCTGGGCGGTATCGCTTTACCGCAACACCATCCGCAATCGATCAAAGCGCTCGCCCTGCAACTCGGGCCCAAGCATTGGCACACCGTCACATGGCGCGAAGGAACGAACGCCAAACTGCGCTCGCGCTTGGCCCGTGTGCGAGTGCGAGTGCGCGCAGCGCACCGGGACCAGCTGCGCGATGAGGTGCGCGAGCCCGAGTGGCTGCTCATCGAGTGGCCGAAGGGGGGACACAGCGCCGCTCAAGTATTGGCGGTCCACGCTGCCCGAAGACACGCCGCTGACGCGCATGGTGTATGAGGCCAAGATGCGTTGGCGCATCGAGCGCGACTACCAAGACCTCAAGCAGGCTCTCGGGCTCGGCCACTTGACCGCCCGCACGCGCTCGTCCTTCAGCGAGCGCGTGGCCGCTGGCGACGGCGGCATGGCAGTGCCCCGGGCGGCCGATACTGCAAAGGATCGGGTCTTCCAATGCCTCGGCCTGGCAGTGCTGCCGCAACCGGGACAAGTCCGGCCGGGCGCCCGCCAAAGCCAGCACCGTGTAGCCGCCTGCCGAGTGCCCCAGCGCACCGACGCGTGGGCCCTGGCCGTCGCTTGCAATCCGATCCTTCCACAGGGGATCGACCAGGATGGCGTCGATGACCCGAGAAGCCTGACGCGGCCGCTCGTCGAAGTAGCGCTCGGGGCTCTTCTCCATCAGCGACCGATCCTGCCAGTTGTCGCCGGGATGGCAAAGTGCAGCGACCAGGTAGCCGTTCCGGGCCAGTGCTTGCGCCAGCACGCTGTGCCCGAGTTCGATGCCGCCGATGCCGTGCGAGCAGCACGTCCAGCGTGAAGAGCAAATTGAGATCGGGTCTGGCCAAGCTGTGGCTCCGAGCGTGACGTCCATGACATGGCGTGAGCCGCACCTATGGAGTGCAGATCATGCGCCTTCCGCCTTTTCGGGCGAGTGACTATCTTCGGGACAGGCGCTTGAACGGGTTTCGTCCGAGCGGGACTGGAGGAAAAGCACATGGCTCGCAATGCATTTGACACGTCGATCAAGGGGATCAAGTCAGTCTGGGGACCGCTCAGCACGGAAGTGGTCGCCGCTTGTCGTGGGCACCTGGAGGACCTCCTAAAGGCATCCGCCACAGAGGAATGGCTGGCGGCGTTGCATAGACAAGCCCCGGCAAACAAGGAGCTCTACCGCGACCCGACGCACGGGTTCGTGCTGCTGGCGCACACCGAACCCGCTGGCCTGTCCAGGCCGCCCCACGACCACGGCCGCGGGTGGGTCATCTATGCGATGCAGCAAGGTGAAATCGAGATGGGAACCTACGCCCGGCTGGACGAGCCAGACGGCAGCGTCCGGTTGGTGAAATGGGGTTCAATGCGGGTGCAGCCTGGCCAGGTTCAGGTGTATCTGCCCGGAGACATCCACGACACGCTGTGCCTGACGGGGCCCGCGTTGCTGTTCCGCTTCACCGAGCGCGACCTGAAGAAGGAGGACAAGGACGAACACCGGGTGACAAGGTACGCCAAACGCGACGGCGTGTGGACCGTGGGGGTGGCGTGATCAATCCCGTCACCCTGGCCACCGGATGCCATCGGGCGCCGAAGGTGCTGGAACCTTCCACCGCAAGCAAGAAACCGTCATCCTCCATCCGGCACGGCGACGGCGGCGCAGTGCGATGCCCGTCGTCAACAGACGCTGCCCCCTCCGGGCTGCAGGGGCTGCGGCGCAACGCTGCGATTGCGGCCGTGCTGGCGGCCATGGTGCTCGCGGTGCTTGACACCGCCATCTCGAACGTGGCGCTGCCCACCATGGCGCGGTCGCTCCAGGTGACGCCGGATCTGTCGGTCTGGATCATCACCGCCTACCGGACGGCCCTCGTGATGGGCTTGCTGCCCTGTGCCGCACTGGGCGAAAGCCTGGGCTATCGCCGGGTAGTCACGATGGGCGTCGCGCTGTTCACCGCCGCGTCGGCGTTGTGCGCACTGTCCCCGTCGCTGCCGTGGCTTGCTGCGGCCCGTTTTGTTCAGGGGCTGGGGGGTGCGGTCATCATGGCGCTGGGCATCGCGCTGCTGCGCCAGGTTGTTCCCGCGCGCCAGCTTGGCGCGGCCATCGGTTGGAACGCGCTCGCCGTTGCGCTGTCTTCTGCGGCCGGTCCGACCATTGGCGCGTTGCTCTTGTCGGGCACGAGTTGGCCCTTGGCTGTTCGCCTTGAACCTGCCCCTGGGTGGGCTGGTGCTGCTGGCGAGCCGTGCACTGCCAGATAGCCCCGGCACCGCGCGCCCGCTTGACCGGGTCAGTGTGGCGCTGAATGCCGGCGCCTTTGCATCGCTGGTGGTCGGCGCAGAAGTGCTGGTTGACCGGCCGGCGCTGGCGGCCACTCTGCTCGCCGCAGCAGCCGTCAGCCTGGCGGCGCTGATCCGGCGCGAGCTGCCAAGGGACGCGCCATTGATTCCGCTTGACCTGCTGCGCGCCGGGTCTTTCCGCATCTCGGTGATCGCCTCGGTTTGTTGCTTCGCTGGCACGACCCTGGGCTTGTTGGCGCTGCCCTTTTACCTGCAACACAGCCTCGGGCAGGACACCCTGATGACCGGGCTCTACATGACCTGGCCGCTGATGGTGGCCATCGCCACCCCGATAGCCGGCCAGCTCGCCAATCGTGTACTGACAGCATGGCTTGGCGTCGCGGGCGGTGCCTGTTTTGCGGTTGGGCTGGCCGCGGCCGCACGCTGGCCGCTGCAAGGCAGCGCGTTGCCGCTGCTGCCGATCACCCTGTTGTGTGGCCTGGGCTTCGGCCTATTTCAAGTGCCGAACAACCGCAACATGCTGCTGTCGGCGCCACAAGAAAGATCGGGCGCCGCGGGCGGCATGCAGGCCACCGCCCGGCTGGCGGGCCAGACGGCCGGCGGCATCGTCATGAGCCTGCTGTTCACCGTCGGGTCGGTTGAATCGGCACCCAGAGCCGGACTCGGCATCGGGGCAGTGCTGACCTTGGTGGCAGGGCTCGTGAGCCTGTTGCGGGCCAAGCCATCGCGCAAGACCCGACCGCGGTCATGACGTCACACGGCGGCAATCTCAGCGGCATCCTCGGCGGCAATCACCATTTCGCTGCGCCGCCGGCTGACCATCACCGCCGCCGCCTGGGTGATGTGCTGGCGCGCCAGCGCTTTAGCCGTTGCGCCGTCGCCCACCATCAGCGCCGCCAGCACGGTTTGGTGCTGGCCCAATCTGTCGCGCGGCAGGTCGTCGTGCATCAGCAACTCGGCCCGATAGGGTTGTGTTCGGCAGCCTTTCGTGACGCCAGCCC
>JANMKO010000629.1:0-2437 GCA_031372085.1 Betaproteobacteria bacterium | reverse complement strand
GGGCAATGTGCCGGCCAGGTCGTTTCTGCGGTCTTGCAGTTGCAGCAGCGCCAGCGTGGCGTCCACCTCATCGCCGTCCACCGCCTGGTCGAGTGGCAGCCAGAAGCCACGTTTTTGCTGCACAGCTGACGCCGCCAGCATCAGGCACTGGCGCACCGTGTGCTCGGTAATCACCTGCGGCTGCTGGAATGACCGGCCCACGCCCAGCCGGGTGATGGCGCGTGGGCTTTTGCCGGTGATGACGGCGCCGTTGAAATACACCTGGCCGCTGGCCGGCTTCAAGTAGCCGGTGCAGATGTTGAGGAAGGTGGTCTTGCCGGCGCCGTTCTGGCCCACCACCGCCAGACGCTCGCCGGGCAGCAGGTCGAAGTCGATGGCGTCGGCCGCCACCACGCCGCCGAATGACAGCGACAGGCCGCGCGTGGCCAGCAGGCTGGTGGGCGGGTTGGTCATGGGCCGGATGCTGTGGGTGGCACAGTCGGTGGCACGGTCGGCCGCACAGTCGGCCGCAGATACCGCTCAACCAGGCCAAACAAGCCGGTGGGCGCCACAAAAACCATCACGATCAGCACCAGGCCCAGCACCAGTTGCCAGGCGCCGGTGAGCAGTGCAGCGGCGTACAGCTTGACGAACTCGAAGACAAACGCGCCGACAAAAGCCCCGACCGCATGGCCCGATCCGCCCAGGATGGCGATGAATACGATCTCACCCGATCGCACCCAATAACCCATTTCTGGCGTCACCAGGCCTTGGGTCAGCGCAAACAGGCTGCCGCCCAGGCCACACAGGGTGGCCGACAGCACATAGCCGCCCCAGAACACCCGCTTGGCGGAGATGCCCAGATATTCCAGCCGGGTTTCGTTGGTCTTGATGGCCGCCAGCGCCTGGCCATTGACGCTGCCGAAGTAGTGTTGCAGCAGCCAGCCCGCAGCCAGTGCCAGGGCCAGCGCCAGCAGCAGCAGCGCGGTCTCGAAGCCTTCACGCTCAAGCTGCAGGCCGGCAAACGGCGGCCGGTCGAAGCGCAGGCCGTCGGTGCCGCCGGTGAGCGCGCCAAACTTGCCCAGCACCGAGAACAACACCATCGAAAACGCCAGGTTCAGCATGCCGAAAAAGATGCCCCGGTAACGCACCATGAACAGCCCGATCAGCGCGCCGGCCGCCGCCGCGCCGGCCGTGCCGAGTGCGATCAGCAGCAGCGCGTCCAGGTGCCAGGCCCGGCCGGCAAAAGCCACGCCGTAACCGGCCAGGCAGGCAAACATCGCATGGCCGAACGACACTTGGCCGGCCCGGATCAGCACGATCACGCCAGTCACCGCCAGGCCGTTGGACAGCGCCAGCAGCACCGGCGTCTTGAGCCAGGGCAGTGCCAGGCACAAGCCCAGCACGGCGGCCAGCAGGGCGGCCACCAGCCACGGCAAACGGCGTGATCGTTGCATCATGGTCGTTGCATCATGGTCGTTGCATCAGATCCGCCTGGCCACCGGCGACGAAAACAGCCCCTCGGGCCGCAGCAGCAGCACGCCCACCATGATCAGGTAGGGCATCAGCACCTCTACCTCGGGCATCAGGTAGATCGCAAACGAGCGCGCCAGGCCGATCATCAGCGCGGCGATGGCCGCGCCGCCAATCTGGCCCAGGCCGGCGGTGGCCACCACCGCGAAGCTCAGCACCATCATGTCGGCACCGATGCCGGGAGTGAACGACGTGGTGGGTGAGGCCAGCGCGCCGCCCAGCGCCCCCAAGGCCCCGCCCAACGCGATGGTGAGCCAGGTGACGCGGTCGGTATTGACACCCATCGCGGTGGCCATCTCGCGGTGGTGGGTGACGGCGGTGACTTGGCGGCCGAGCGCGGTGCGGCCCAGAAACCAGCGCAGGCCAAAAAACGCCGCCACCGCCACCGCCGGCAGCACCAGCAACTGGTAGCGGGTGTAGGTGACGCCGGCCACGTTGATGGTGCCGAGCTGGCTGACCACATCGGAGACGAACACCGGCTGCGTGCCCCAGACCAGGCGCTGCAAATCCTCCAGCACCATGAAGGCGGCAAAGGTGACCAGCAGTTGCAGGATCGGGTCTTTGTCCAGGATGCGGCGAAGCAAAGTGAACTCAAGCACCGTGCCCAGCAGGCCGCCAATCAGCAGTGCGGCGACAAACAGCGCGGGCAGCGCCAGCCAGCCGGGCAGCGCGTATTGGGTGATCAACAGGCCCAGCGTGGCGGCAAAGTAGCCACCCCAGGCATACAGGCTGCCGTGCGCGATGTTCAAGATGCGCATCACGCCGAAGATCAGCGTCAGGCCCAGCGCCACCAGAAACAGCAATGCTGCGTACGAGACGCCGTCCATCAGGGCGAGAAGAATCAGGCTGGCGTCCATGGCGGCCAGTCAGCAGCGGGCGCGGCACTTACTTGAAGTCGTATGTCTTCAGCCGGTCACTGTTCAAT
>JANMKO010000617.1:0-2323 GCA_031372085.1 Betaproteobacteria bacterium | reverse complement strand
ACGGCGCCGCGCCCGGCGCCGCACGCGGCGTGGGCGCCCGGGCAGGTGCTGCGCCGTCAGCGGGCGCCGGCAACAGCGGCGCGGCGCCGATCACCGGGCTGACCGGCGCGGCCGCCAGCACCGGCGGCGCGGCACGGTTGCTGGGCGGATCAAACAGCAGGGTGAACTCGCGCACCAGCCGGCCCGAGGCCCAATTGACCTCCAGGATCAGCTCAATGAACGGCTCTTGCACCGCGCGATCACTGCTCAAGCGCAAAAAGGCCCGGCCGTCGGCGCGCCGCACCACCACCGCCTGGGCGCCGGCCAGCACCGCGTTGTAATCGACACCGGCGGCCCGGTAGGCGTCGGGCGACGCGATGCGCACCGCCAGCGACGCCGCCTCGTCGGTGGACAGGCTGGTGATGTCGATCTCGGCCCGCATGCCCTCGCCCAGCGCCGATTGCACATTGAGCCGTCCAACACCCAGCGCGGCCGCCGACGGCGCCACAGCGCTCAAGGCCGCCAGCGCGGCGATGGCCAGCGTTGACCGGGCGGCAAGAAAGGGGCGGTTTTTCAAGGTGTCTCCACAACAGCACCAGCAAGCCCACGACAGGCCCGCTGCCAGAGGCGGATTTCAGCCACCGGTGCCGGGCCCGGATGCAAGGCTGAAGCCACGCCAGATTCGAGAAAATGATCAGAAATCACAATAACAGCAAGCAGATAGGCTGACAAGCTCATGCAAAACCTGACATGAGGGCAAACGGTTGCAGCCGTTTTGCAACGGCCTGTGATCTTGCCATGCCACCAACGGCCGATCTGGCACCGGCTGGCCCGGCCCCTGCTGCCCGCCCATCACGCCTCGACCAGGATGCGCAGCATGCGGCGCAGCGGCTCGGCCGCGCCCCACAGCAACTGGTCACCGACGGTAAACGCGCCCAGGTACTGCGGCCCCATCGCCAGCTTGCGGATGCGGCCCACCGGGATCGTCATCGTGCCGGTGACGGCCACCGGCGTGAGCTGCTGCACCGTGGCCTCGCGGTTGTTGGGCACCACCTGCACCCAGGCGTTGTCGGCGGCAATCAGGGCCTCGATGTCGGCCAACGGCACATCGTGCGTCAGTTTGAAGGTCAGCGCCTGGCTGTGGCAGCGCATCGCGCCCACCCGCACGCAAAAGCCGTCCACCGGCACCGGCGCCGTGCCAAACCCATCGCCCTGACCGAGGATTTTGTTGGTCTCGGCCATGCCTTTCCATTCTTCTTTGGACGTGCCCCAACCGGCATCGTCCCGGTTTTTGCCAATCCCGAGGTCTTTGTCGATCCACGGGATCAGCGAGCCGCCCAACGGCACGCCAAAGTGCGCCGTCTCGGCCGCCGACAAGCCGCGCTGGGTGGCGATCACCTGGCGGTCGATGTCAAGAATCGCGCTCTTGGGGTCGTCCAGCAGCGGCCGCACGGCGGCGTTCAGCGTGCCGTACTGGGTGAGCAACTCGCGCATGTGCTGGGCGCCACCGCCGGACGCGGCCTGGTAGGTCTGGGTGCTCATCCACTCCACCAGGCCGGCTTTGTACAGCGCCCCCACGCCCATCAGCATGCAACTGACGGTGCAGTTGCCGCCAATCCAGTTGCGGCCACCAGCCAGCAGCGCTTTTTTGATGACCGGCAGGTTGACCGGATCGAGCACGATCACCGCGTCGCCGGCCATGCGCAGGGTGGACGCGGCATCGATCCAGTGGCCGGCCCAGCCGGCGGCGCGCAGCTTGGGGAATATTTCGGCGGTGTAGTCGCCGCCCTGCGCGGTGAGGATGATGTCGCAGCGCCTGAGGGCCGCGATGTCAAAAGCGTCGTGCAGCCGGGTTTCGTTTTTGGCCAGCGCCGGGGCGGCGCCGCCGGCATTGCTGGTGGAGAAAAAAACCGGCTCGATCAGCGCAAAGTCGCCCTCGGCCTGCATGCGGTCCATCAACACCGACCCGACCATGCCGCGCCAGCCCACCAATCCTACGAGTGCCATTTCAATCACCTTGGTTCAAGTGCAAGTCCGCCATTGGCCCGGCGCGTTTCGCCGGGGTCCAGAAACGGGCGAGAAGGCCGGGGCTGGCTAGCCGGCAATTGGGGTGGTTTTGCCCGTCTTGCACAGCGCCGCGACCACCGCATCGCCCATCGCGCGGGTGCCCACCCGCTGCATGCCCTCAGACCAGATGTCGCCGGTGCGCAAGCCGGCCGACAGCACCGCGCTGACAGCGGCTTCGATCCGGTCGGCGGCGTCGGGCTGGTGCAGGCTGTAGCGCAGCATCATGGCAGCCGACAAAATGGTTGCCAGCGGGTTGGCCACGCCCTGGCCGGCAATG
>JANMKO010000449.1:0-6958 GCA_031372085.1 Betaproteobacteria bacterium | reverse complement strand
TCGCGGCTGAACGAGGCCCTGGTCTACAACAGCCAGGCCGCGCAAGCAGCGGGCTTTGCCACCGAGCTGTATGCCGACGCCGGCCTGCTGGCGGCCTATGCCATTGCCGCCAGCGGCCAGCGCCTGCGCACACTGGAGCACGCGCTGCTGGCCCAGATCAACCTGCTGGTGCGCGGCAAGGTGGCGTTTGCCGAGATGGACAAGGTGCGCACCCAGTTGCTGACGGGCGCCTTGCTGCAACGCCAGACGCCACAAGGCCTGGCCGACGCCATCGGCCGCGCGGTGCTGCTGCACGGCGATGCACGCGATGCCGACCTGCGCATCAACCGCCTGCAAGCGGTGCGGGTGGCCGATGTGCAGCGCGTGCTTGAGCAATACGTGCTGCGCGCCCGCCGCGTGACCATCGACTATGTGCAGGAGGGTGCCGCATGACGCCGGGTTTGAATTTGGCGCTGCATCGCGCAGGCGCGGGCGGGCGCGCTGCGGCTGGCGGGTGGTCAGCGTCGCGCCGGGCCGCCCGGCCGGGCGTCAAGGTGGCCGGCTGGGCCCTGGCCCTGGTCCTGGTCCTGTTGATATGTCTGGCCGGGGCGCCGCCCAGCCAGGCCGGCACGCCCGGCGTTGACGAGCCACCGCTGGCCCAGCCGCCGCGCCCGCTGACCCTGCCCACGCTGCACGAAAGCACGCTGGCCAATGGCCTGACCGTTGTCGTGGCGCCGCGGCCGGCGCTGCCGGTGGTCAGCCTCACGCTGCTGCTGCGCGCCGGGCCTGAGCTTGACCCACCCGGCCGGCCCGGCGCAGCGGCGATGACCAGCACACTCTGGCCCAAAGGTGCGTTGCGCGCCGGCCGGCCGGTGCCGGCGGCCGAGCTGGCGCGCCAGGCCGAGGCGTTGGGCGGCGCGCTGGACAGCCACAGCGGCTGGGGCGCCAGCACCTTGTCGATGACCGTCAGCAGCCCGCGCATGGACGAGGCGCTGGCGCTGCTGGCCGACGTGCTGCGCCGCCCGCTGCTGGCCGCTGATGAGCTGGCGCGCGCCCGCACCCAGGCGCTGGACGGCCTGCGCGTGACGATGGGCAACCCGTCTGATGTGGCCGCGCTGGCGCTGCGCCGCAGCTTCTGGGGCGGCAGCGCCTACGGCCAGGTTGCCACCCCGGCCGCCCTGCAGCGGCTGCAGCGCGCCGATGTGCAAGCCTTCCAGGCGGCCTGGGTGCGGCCCGACCGGGTGGCGCTGGTGCTGGTGGGCGATGTCACGCCCGAGCATGGCCTGGCACTGGCCCAGCGCTTGCTGGGCGATTGGCGGGCCAGCGCGCCCGCACCCGCCGCGCCGCCATCGCCATCGCCACCGGCGCCCGCAGCGACGGCAGCGCCGGCCGCCGCGCTGGTGCTGATCGACATGCCTGGCAGCGGGCAGAGCAGCGTGGCGCTGGCCGCGCCCTACATCGGCAGCGGCCTGGCCGAGCGGCCCGAGCGCTACGCCGGCCTGGTGGCCCAGGCAGTGCTGGGCGGCGGCTACTCGGCACGGCTGAACCAGCAGGTGCGCATCCAGCGCGGCCTGAGCTACGGCGTGTCGGCCAGTGCCGAAAGCCAGCCCGGCGGCGGCATGTTCACGGCCAGCGCCCAGACCAACCACCCCAGCGCGGCCGAGGTGCTGCAACTGCTGCGCAGTGAAGTCACCCGGCTGGCCGACGCGCCGGCCGGCGCCGACGAGCTGGCGGCCCGCCAGGCCACGCTGGTGGGCAGCTTTGCGCGCCGGCTGGAGACCACCAGCGGCTTGTCCGCGCTGCTGGTGGGCCAGCTGGCCCAGGGCCGGCCGCTGGCCGACCTGGTGAACTACGTGCCCGGCCTGCTGGCCGTCACGCCCGCGCAGGTGCAGGCGTTTGCGCGCCGGCACTGGCAAGCCGCCGGGCTGCGCGCGGTGGTGACCGGTGATCTGGCGGCCGCCGGTGACAGCCTGACCACGCCGCCCGCGCTGCGCCTGACGCTGGGTGAGCTGGACCTGGCCCAGCCCGGCCTGCGCAAGCCGGCCGCGCCGTAGCCGCCCGGCCGCTCGCCGTAGCCGTAGCCGTAGCCGTAGCCGTAGCCGTAGCCGTAGCCGTAGCCGCCACGCCGCTAGCGGCCGCTCGCCGCCCGGCCCCGCCCGGCTCCCGCCCCGGGCGCTTGAAAATCGCGGCGGCGGGGCCACCTGCCACGGGTGACCTTCGACACCCCGCTCACCGCGCTGCCGTTGCTGCTGCTGGTGGCCGCCGGCCTGCTGGCCGGTGCCGCGCTGCTGGCCCAGCCGTGGTGGGTTGAGCGGGCCCGCGCCCGGCGGCGCGCAAAGCCTTTTCCGGCCGCCTGGCGCCGCATCCTGCGCCGCCGCGTGCCGGCCGCCGCCCGCCTGCCGGCTGACTTGCAACAGCGGCTCAAGGCCCACATCCAGGTGTTTCTGGCTGAAAAACCCTTTATCGGCTGCGCCGGCCAGGCCATCACCGACGAGTTGCGCGTCACCATCGCCGCTCAGGCTTGCCTGCTGCTGCTGGGCCATGCCCGGCCCGATTACTTTCCGCGCTTGCGCCAGGTGCTGGTCTACCCGGGCGCTTTTGTCGTGCACCGGGTGCAGCCGCAGGGCGGCGGCGTGGTGCAAGAGCAGCGCCAGGCGCTGGCCGGTGAGTCGTGGGCCGGCGGGCCGGTGGTGCTGGGCTGGGCCGACGTGCTGGCCGGCGCGGCTGATCCGGCGGACGGCCGCAATGTGGTGCTGCATGAGTTTGCTCACCAGATCGACCAGGACAAAGGCGTGGCCGACGGCCGGCCGTGGCGGCCGACCCGGGCCTTGCGTGCCCGCTGGGCGGCGGTGATGGCGGCCGGCTTGCAGCAACTGCGCCAGCAGCCGTCGGCGGTGATCGACGGCTACGGCGCCACCGACGCCGCCGAGTTTTTTGCCGTGGCCACCGAAACCTTTTTTGAGCGGCCGCAGGCGCTGGCCAGCGAGGCGCCCGATGTCTACCGTGAGCTGGCGCTGCTGTACCAGGTGCACCCGCTGGCCTGGTGAGCCCGACCTCAACCCACGCGCCGCCGCGTTACCCTTCGGATTTTGGCGTCAGGGCCACCTGTGATTCAATTTAGTGCGCAACCGGCCGGTTGTGATCTGCACCGAGAAGGACGGCTGTGATGAAGCCCCGCCACAAGAGATTGACGATTGCCGCCGGCGTGTTGCTGGCCGTGGGCGGCGCCGCTGCGCTGGTGCTCAACGCCTTCCAGAGCAACCTGGTGTTTTTCTACTCGCCGTCCCAGGTGGCGCTGCATGAGGCGCCGGTGGGCCGCACCTTCCGCCTGGGGGGCCTGGTGCAAGAGGGCACCGTCAAGCGGGATGGTTTGCAAGTCAATTTTGTTGTCACCGACACCGCGCAAACCCTGCCGGTGCGCTTCGAGGGCATCCTGCCTGACCTGTTCAAAGAGGGCAAAGGTGTGGTGGCGCAGGGCAAATTGCAGGACGGCGTGTTTGTCGCGCGCGAGGTGCTGGCCAAGCATGACGAAAACTACATGCCACCCGAGGCCGCCGAGGCGCTGAAGCGGGCCCAGCAAAACCCGGCCCGGCTGGGGCAGACGCTGGTGCCAACGTCGGCGACGGTGTCCGCGATGCCGGCCGATGCCAAAACCGCCCCCGAGAAGCTGCCGTGATCGCCGAGCTGGGCCATTTTTCACTCTGGCTGGCGCTGGGCGCGTCACTCGTGCTGGGCATCCTGCCGCTGGTGGGCGCGCAGCAGGGCCGGGGGCCGTGGATGGCGCTGGCCCGGCCGGCGGCGCGGGCCTTGTTCGCGCTGGTGGCGCTCAGCTTTCTGTGCCTGGCAGCCAGTTTTGTACGCAATGATTTTTCAGTCACCAATGTGGCTGCGCATTCCAACAGCCTGCTGCCGCTGCAATTTCGCATTGCCGCCAGCTGGGGCAGCCATGAGGGCTCGATGCTGCTGTGGCTGCTGATGCTCACCGGCTGGACATTGGCCGTGGCGCTGTTCAGCCGCCACCTGCCGCTGCCCGTGCTGGCCCGCATCCTGGCCGTGATGGGGCTGCTGAGCGTCGGTTTCTTGCTGTTTGTGCTGCTCACGTCCAACCCGTTTTTGCGGCAGTTTCCGGTGCCGTTGGACGGCGCTGACCTGAACCCGCAACTGCAAGACCCGGGCATGATTTTTCATCCACCGATGCTCTACATGGGCTATGTCGGCTTCTCGGTCGCCTTCGCCTTTGCCACCGCCGCGCTGATCGGCGGCAACCTGGACGCGCAGTGGGCGCGCTGGTCGCGGCCCTGGACGACGCTGGCCTGGATGTTCTTGACGGTGGGCATCGCACTCGGCAGCTGGTGGGCCTATTACGAGCTGGGCTGGGGCGGCTGGTGGTTCTGGGACCCGGTGGAAAACGCCTCGTTCATGCCCTGGCTGGTGGGCACCGCGCTGATCCACTCACTGGCGGTGACCGAGAAGCGCGGCAGCTTCAAATCCTGGACGGTGCTGCTGGCCATCCTGGCGTTTTCACTGTCGCTGCTGGGCACGTTTCTGGTCCGCTCCGGCGTGCTCACCTCGGTGCACTCGTTTGCCAGTGATCCCACCCGCGGCCTGTTCATCCTGTGCTTTCTGGCCTTGGTCATCGGCTCAGTGCTGGTGCTGTACGCCTGGCGGGCGCCCAAAGTGGGGCTGGGCGCGCGCTTTGAGCTGCTGTCGCGAGAAAGCCTGCTGCTGGCCAACAACGTGCTCTTGGTGGCCGCGATGGCGGTGGTGCTGCTGGGCACCTTGTACCCGCTGATCCTCGACGCGCTGGGCCTGGGCAAGATATCGGTCGGCCCGCCGTACTTTGATGCGGTGTTTGTGCCGGTGATGGCGCCGCTGGTGTTTTTGATGGGCATTGGCCCGCTGGCCCGCTGGCGCCAGGCCGAGCTGCCCGATCTGGCGCACCGGCTGCGCTGGGCCGCGCTGGTGGCGGTGCTGTGCGCACTGGGCGCGGCTTGGCTGGGCGGTGCGTTGGCGCCGATGTCGGTGCTGGGCCTGCTGATGGCGTTCTGGATCGTCGCGTCGCTGGCGACGGACCTGTGGGAGCGGGTGCGCCCGGCCGGCGGCCAGCGCGCCCAGCCGCTGCAACGGGTGGGCCAGCGTTTGGGGCAAGTGCCGCGGGCGATGGTCGGCATGATGGTGGCGCACTTTGGCGTGGCGCTGTTCATCGTCGGCGTGACGATGGTGCGCACGCTGGAGGTGGAGCGCGATGTCAAGATGCGCGTCGGCGACAGCACCGTGGTCAACGGCTACACCTTCACCTTCAAAGGCACACGCGACGCGCCTGGGCCCAACTTCCAGGCCGTGCGCGGCCAGGTCGAGGTCAGCAAGGGGGGTGCCCTGCTGGCCACGATGCACCCCGAAAAGCGCATCTACAACGTGCAGCGCATGCCGATGACCGAGGCCGCCATCCGCCCCGGCCTGACCGAAGACCTGTATGTCTCGCTGGGTGAGGTGGTGGACGGCAATGCCTGGATCGTGCGGGTCTACATCAAACCCTTCATCGGCTGGGTCTGGGGCGGCTGCCTGGTGATGGCACTCGGCGGCCTGCTGGCGGTGACTGACCGGCGCTACCGCCAGCGCGCCCGCAGCACCGCCGATGACCGGCTGGCCGGCGCGGCAGTCTGAGCGCACCCGCCGATGAAATCGTTTCGTTTTTTGCTGCCGCTGGCCGCGTTTGTCGTGCTGCTGGTATTTCTGGGCGTCGGCCTGGGGCTGAACCCACGCGAGGTGCCGTCACCGCTGATCGGCAAACCGGCACCGGCCTTCAGCCTCACCCGGCTCGACGACGCCAGCCAAAAAATGGGCCTGGCCGACCTGCGCGGCCGCGTCTGGATGCTCAATGTCTGGGCCTCGTGGTGCGCGCCGTGCCGGCAAGAGCATGCGCTGGTGCAAGACATCGCCCGGCGCAAGCTGGTGCCGGTGGTCGGGCTGAACTACAAAGACACCCGGTCCAACGCCAGCCAGTGGCTGGCCGAGATGGGCAACCCCTACCAGGCCACGCTGTTTGACGGCGACGGCCGGGTCGGCATCGACTTCGGCGTCTACGGCGTGCCCGAGACCTTCATCATCGACCAACAAGGCATCGTGCGCATGAAACACACCGGACCGCTGACCCCCGAGGTGGTGCGGGGCCGGATCGAGCCCCTGCTCAAGCAGCTCAATGGCGCCGGTTGATCGGGCCGCCCCAACCGCCGGCCGGCGGCTGGCGCGCCGTGTGCTGCTGGCCGCCAGCCTGTGCGCCGGCCTGGCCGCGCCGGTGCGCGCCGCTGACGCCGCCCCGCTGGCGGCCGACCCGGTGCTGGAGGCGCGCGTGATGCGGGTGGCGGCCGAGCTGCGCTGCCTGGTGTGCCAGAACCAGACCATCGCCGACTCGCACGCCGATCTGGCGGTTGATTTGCGCAACCAGGTGCGCGACATGCTGCGCCGGGGCGACAGCGAGGCCCAGGTCTACGCCTACATGACGGCCCGCTACGGTGACTTTGTGCTGTACCGGCCGCCGCTCAAATCCAGCACCGCGCTGCTGTGGTTTGCCCCCGCGCTGCTGGGCGTGGGCGGCCTGCTGGCGTTGGTGGTGGTGCTTCGCCGGCGCAGCCGCCTGGGTGCGGAGCACTTCGAGGCCGATCCCGTGGACGATCCCGCGCCGCCCGCGCCCCGGCAGCGCGCATGAGTGCTGACCCGCTGGACACCGAGATCAGCGCACTGCGCCAGCAACTGCAAGCGTTGCAGGCCCGGCACGACCGGGGTGATCTGGACGCCGACGCCCTGGCCCAGGCCCGGCAACCGCTGGAGCGCCGGTTGGTGGATGCGGTGATCCAGGCCCCCGACCGGCCCACCGCTGCGCCGCCCGCCGGCCCGCCCGCCGCAGCGCCGCCTGCCGCAGCGCTGCCTGCCGCAGAGCTGCCTGCCGCAGCGCCGCCTGCCGCAGCGCTGCCTGCCGGCC
>JANMKO010000482.1:0-3721 GCA_031372085.1 Betaproteobacteria bacterium | reverse complement strand
GCGATGGCCGAGACCACCGACGGCTTTGAGATCGCCCGGCGTGATCTGGACATCCGCGGCCCGGGTGAGTTCATGGGCGCGCGCCAGAGCGGCGACGCACTGCTTCGCTTTGCCGACCTGGCCGAGGACGGGCCGCTGCTGCAACAGGCCCGCGCCCTGGCGCCCGTGCTGCTGGCGCAGCACGGCGCAGCAGCGCGGGCCCATGTGGCGCGCTGGCTGGATGCGCGCGCTGATTTTTTGAAGGCCTGAGCGCCCGCTGCACCGGCCTGTCAGGCACCCTGGGGAAAGCCCGGGGGGGCCGACCCCCATGCATGCGGGTAGCGTTTGGTGACATTGGGCACATAAGGTGCATGTTCGATGTACCCCCTGCCCAGCCACCCCGGCGGCGCCACCGCCAACGGCAGTGGCGCCCGGGCAGAGGGCGACAACCCTGTCAGTCCCGTTCCTCACCAAGGAGTTTTTATGCACAAATTGATTCGGCGGCTGTACGCCAGCGCCGCAATCGTTGGCGCAGCCCTGTCACCGCAGGCGCAAGCGACCACCGTCATTGACTTTGAAGGCAGCATTGCCGGCCTGTACTTTGCCGGCCAGAGCTTTTCGCAAAGCGGCTTCACGATGACGGCCGGGCACGACTTCGGCACCGTCGGCGTGGCCAGCGATCTGGGCTCGGTGGGGCCATCGGGCAACGCCACCCAGTTCTTCTTCAACTCCAACGACGGCTTGCTGACCTTGCGCAGCAGCACTGGCAGCCTGTTCAACCTCGAAGGCTTCTCCGCCGCCTTCGTGCCGCTGAACCCCCCGCCCGTGCCCACGCCCACCACCGTGCTGGTGGCGGTTGGTTTGAGCATCGACGAGCCGGCATTCGGCACCTTCTTCTCGTTCGCCAGCAGTGCGACCAGCAGCTTCCCGTTTGCCAGCTACAACAACCCGGCTGACTTTGGCCGCTTCAAGAACCTGGTCGGGGTGCAGTTTTATGCCTGCGTGCTGGACACCGGCGTCTGCGCCACCCCCACGCTAAACAACGGCCAGTTCGCCATCGACGACATCAAGGTCACCGCCGTGCCCGAGCCCACCACGCTGCTGCTGATGACCGCCGGCCTGCTAGGCCTGGCCCTGCGCGCCCGCCGCAGCCCGCGCTGATCCCGAGCAAGACAAGGAGCTATCCATGAGAATTTCTCGCTTTGCACTGGCCACCGGCCTGATCGCCGTGGCCTGTGCCGCCGGCGCCCAGACGGCCGGCCGCAAGACCTACATCGTGCAGCTGGCGGATGCGCCAGCGGCCACCTACACCGGCACCATCAGCGGCCTGGCCGCCACCCGCCCGGCCGTCGGCAGCAAGCTCGACATGGCCGCACCGGCCGTGCGGGCCTATGTGCGCCACCTCGAAGCGCAGCGCAGCAGCCAGTTGGCAGCGGCCGGCAATCCGCAGGTCATCCACCGCTACGACATCACCTTCAACGGCTACGCCGCACAGCTGACGGCGGCGCAGGCGCAGGCGCTCAAGACCAAAGCCGGCGTGCTGTCGGTCACCGAATCCGAGGTGCGCAAGCTCGACACCACCCGCACGCCGGCCTTTTTGGGCCTCAGCACCCCGGGCGGCCTGTGGTCCAAGCTGGACGCCAATGCCAACCCGGTGAAGGGCGAAAACGTCATCATCGGCGTCATCGACAGCGGTGTCTGGCCCGAGAACGCATCGTTTGGCGACAAGGCCGACAACCAGGGTGCGCCCGTGGCTTACAACCAGGCCGGTGTGCCGGCCTACGGCGCGCCACCCGCCAAATGGAAGGGTGTTTGCCAAGCCGGCCCCGGCTTTACCGCAGCGATGTGCAACAACAAGCTGATCGGCGCGCGTTACTACTCCACCGCCTTCAAGTCGAGCGGTGCGGTGATGATTCCGCTGGAATACGACTCACCGCGTGACGGCGGCGGCCACGGCACCCACACCGCATCCACGTCGGGCGGCAACAGCAATGTGGTAAGCACGGTCAACGGCACGGCCATCGGCGCCATCTCCGGCATCGCGCCGCGCGCCCGGCTGGCCACCTACAAAGTGTGCTGGGAGGCCACCACGGTGGCCACCACCGGCTGCTACACGGCCGACACGCTCAAAGCCATCGACGACGCGGTGGCCGACGGCGTGGACGTCATCAACTTCTCGGTCAGCGGCACGAAGACCAACTTTCTGGATGCGGTCGAGATCGCCTACCTGAATGCCACCACCGCCGGCGTGTTTGTCGCCGCGTCGGCGGGCAACAGCGGCCCGGGCAACGAGGTGGCGCACATCAGCCCGTGGCTCATGACGGTGGCAGCAAGCACCCATGACCGCCAGGCGCTGGCCGACGTGAACCTCGGCAACGGCAGCAGCTTCACCGGCGTGTCGGTGTTCGGCGGCAACCTGCCGTCCGCGCCCATCGTGCTGTCGGGCAGCATCCCGGCGGCTGGTGCGCTGCAACTGCATGCCGACCAGTGCCGCTTGAACAGCCTGGACGCCACGGCCGCCATCGGCAAAATCATCGTCTGTGATCGTGGCTTCAACGCCCGGGTCGAGAAAAGCGCCGAGGCCAAGCGCATCGGCGGCGTCGGCATGGTGTTGTTGAATGTCAGCGCGGCGGCCAACGGCCTGGTGGCTGACTTCCACACCCTGCCCACCGTGCACCTGCCGCTGGCCACCCGCGATGCGGTGCGCGCCTATGCGGCATCGGCCGGCGCCACCGCGTCGTTCAGCCCACCGGCCAACCCGCCGGCCGTGGTGGCGCCGGTGATGGCCGACTTCTCGTCGCGCGGCCCGAACAAGGCCAACGGCAATGTGCTCAAGCCTGACATCAGCGGCCCGGGGGTTGACATCCTGGCCGGCTACATCGATGGCTCACTGACGCAAGCGCAGCACGACGCGCTGCTGGTGGGCAACTTCACGCCCGCCGCCAACGCCAACTCGCTGTCGGGCACGTCGATGTCCAGCCCGCACGTGGCCGGTGCCGCCGCGCTGCTGCGCCAGCTGTACCCCAGCTGGTCACCGGCGGCCATCAAGTCGGCCATGATGACGTCCACCAACGGCATCTTGCTGGCCAACGGCACACCCGACGCAGACCGCTGGGGCTACGGCGCTGGCCACATGAGCCCCACCGCCTCGTCCAACCCGGGCCTGGTGTATGACGTGAGCCCGGCTGACTACGGCCGCTTCCTGTGCGGCCTGAGCCTGACACCGCCGGCCGGTGTGGGCACCTGCGGCGCGCTGGGCACCGTGCAGCCGTGGAACCTGAACCTGGCCTCGCTGACAGCGTCCGACGTGCCCGGCACGCTGACACTGACCCGCACGGTGAAAAACGTCACCGGCGCGGCGGCGGTCTTCAATGCCACCACCACCCTGCCGGGCTGGACGGTGCTGGTGACACCCGCCTCACTGAACCTGGCGGCGGGCGCCAGCGGCAGCTTCACCGTCAAGCTGACGAATGTCTCGGCCCCGGTGGGCAGCTGGACTTTCGGCAGCCTGGCCTGGAGTGACGGCCTGCGCACCGTGCGCAGCCCGTTGAGCGCACGGCCGCTGGGCTTCGCGGCACCGGCGTCGGTGAGCGATGTGCGTGCCGCCGGCAAGGGCAGCAAGGTGTTCAGCATCGTCTCGGCCTACACCGGCACCTTGCAGGTGGTGGCCAACGGGCTGGTCGAGGCCACCCGCACGGCGGGTGAGGTGGTGACGGGCGCCACCCAGTGCTTCAACTTCAAC
>JANMKO010000467.1:0-1928 GCA_031372085.1 Betaproteobacteria bacterium | reverse complement strand
AATTCGGGCGGTGCGTGCGGGTCCATCGTCAGCAATTGCAGCGCACGCTCGTCGCGCACCTTCTCACGCCAGGCCTGCGACCAGCCGAGGAAAAAGCGCTGGGCGCCGCTGTAGCCGCCCAGCACCGGCGCCGGCTGGCCGTTCAATGAGCGCTGGTAGGCTTTGTAGGCCACTTGCAGGCCCGACAGATCGGCAATGTTCTCGCCCAGCGTGAGCTTGCCGTTCAGCGCTTTGCCGGGCAGGGGCTGATAGCCTTCGTACTGCGCCACCAGCTGGGCGCCGATGGCCTCGAAGGCTTGGCGGTCAGTGTCGGCCCACCAGTTGCGCAGCAGGCCGTCACCGTCAAACTGGCTGCCCTGGTCGTCAAAACCGTGGCTGATTTCATGGCCGATGATGGCGCCGATGGCGCCGTAGTTGGTGGCGTCGTCGGCCGCCATGTCGAAGAACGGCGGCGCCAGAATCGCCGCCGGGAAGACGATCTCGTTGGCCGACGGGTTGTAGTAGGCGTTCACCGTCTGCGGTGTCATGTCCCACTCGGCGCGGTCTACCGGCTGGCCGGCCTTGGCGGCAATGCGCTGCCATTCAAAACGCGCCGAGCGCTGGGCATTGCCCAGCGCGTCGCCCTCCTGCACCAGCAGGCCGCTGTAGTCGCGCCAGGTGTCGGGGTAGCCGATCTTGCTGACGTACTTGGCCAGCTTGTCCTGGGCCTGGGCCTTGGTGGCCGGGCCCATCCAGGCCAGGCCGTTGATCGACTCGTGGTACGACGCCAGCAGGTTGGCCACCAGTTGCTGCATGCGGGCTTTTTGCGCCGGCGGAAAGTGCCGCACCACATACACCTGGCCCACCGCCTCGCCCAGCGCGCCGTTCAGCTCGGTGATGGCCTGCTGCCAGCGCGGCTTTTGCGCGGTGGCGCCGGTGAGCGCCGTGCGGTGGAAGGCAAAGTGCGCGTCGCGCCAAACCTGGGGCAGCACCGGCGCGGCCGCGTCCAGGCTTTGCAGCTTGAAGTACAGCTTCCAGTCGGCCAGCGGCACATCGGCAAACAGCTTGGCGATGCCGGTGGTGGTGCTGGGCTGCGAGACCGACAGCCGGTCCACAGCCACCAGGCTGGCAGCCTGCATGAAGGCCGCCCAGTCAAAGCCCGGCGCGGCCTTGGCCAGCGCGTCGGGCGTCATCGGGTTGTACAGCTTGACCGGGTCGCGGTTGGCCACTTTGTCCCAGTGCAGCTCGGCGATGCGCTGCTCGATGGCCAGCGCCCGGCGCGCCACGTCGGCCGGCTCTTTTTCACCGGCCAGCGTGGCCAGCGTGACGAGGTAGGTTTCGTAAGCCACGCGGGCCTTGGCCAGCCGCGCATCGTCGGGCTTGAGGTAGTAATCGCGGTCAGGCAGGCCCAGCCCGCCCTGCCAGGTGACTGCCCGGTTCAACGTGGGCTGCTTGAAGTCGGCCATCACCCACAGCGCCACCGGCGTGTTGAGCCGGCCCTGCTGGCGGCCCTGCCACTGGGCCAGTTGCAGGGCGCTGCTGATCTGCTCGATCTCGGCCAGCAGCGGCTGCACCGGCGCCAGCCCGGCCTTGTCGATGGCGTCGGTGTCGAGGTAGGCGGCGTAAAACGCGCCTACTTTTTGCTGCACGGTTCCCGCCGGGTGATGTTGGGTGGCCAGCTCATCGACGATGGCACGCACCCGCCCATCCGACAAATCACGCAACTGGATGAAGGTGCCGTACTCGGGCTTGTCGGCGGGGATCTCGGTGGCTTTCAGCCAGCCGCCATTGGCGGCGCGGAACAGATCGTCCTGGGCACGCACCGCCGGATCAAAGCCCGACAGGTCAAGGCCCGATCCGGCGGCGGCCA
This sequence comes from Betaproteobacteria bacterium, assembly GCA_031372085.1. Classification (GTDB taxonomy): domain Bacteria; phylum Pseudomonadota; class Gammaproteobacteria; order Burkholderiales; family Burkholderiaceae_C; genus Pseudaquabacterium. Next base: position 79 of record JANMKO010000467.1, on the reverse strand, counting down.
GGCAGGCACCGGCAACGGGCATGGCCTGCGCGAAGGCGCAGCATCTGAGGGTATTCATCTTCGAAACCTGCGTTGGGGG
>JANMKO010000434.1:0-2204 GCA_031372085.1 Betaproteobacteria bacterium | reverse complement strand
CAGTCACTGATCACCTCCCGCGAGACCAGGCTGTACTTCATGCCCTCGGTGCCCATGGCCATGCCGTCGCTGATGGTGGGCGTGCCGAAGATCTGCGGGTTGGCGCCGGCCGCTTTGAGCGCCGCCACCGCCGCATCGGCCAGCCGCTGCAGGCCCGAGTTGCACGGCGTGATCGTGCTGTGCCCATTCGCCACACCGATCATCGGCTTGCCGAAGTCGCCCTCGGTATAGCCCATGGCGTAGTACATCGACCGATTCGGCGCACGGGCCACGCCTTCGGTGATGTTTTTGGAGCGGCGGTTGATGGGCATGGGGTCTTGGTCCTTTGGCCTGCGGGATTGAAGAAAGCCCGAACCATCCGCCCTGCTGGTGCGCCCAGCGCTCGGGGGTGATCGGGTGCTTGCCCATTCTATTGACGGGCCTGGCAGGCGCTCCTGCGGCAGGGGGGCGTCGGCGCTGCGGCGACAATCCGGCGCCGGCTGACCCGGCATTCGATATCAAACGGAGTTCCCACGATGCTGGTGCATCCCCAGTTCAACCCGGTGGCACTGGCCCTCGGCCCGGTGCAAATCCACTGGTACGGCCTGACCTATTTGGTGGCGTTTGCGCTGTTCATGGTGTTGGCCAATGCCCGCGCCCGGCAACCGCAATTTGCCAATGCCGGCTGGGCCCGGCGCGATGTAGAAGACCTGCTGTTCTGGGGCGTGCTGGGCGTGGTGCTGGGCGGGCGCATCGGCTATGCGCTGTTTTACAAACCGGGCCACTATCTGGCCAATCCGCTGGAGATTCTGGCGGTGTGGAAGGGCGGCATGTCGTTTCACGGCGGCATGCTGGGCGTCATCATCGCGATGGTGGTGTTTGCCCACCGCCGCCGCCGGCCCTGGCTGCAGGTCACTGACCTGATCGCGCCCTGTGTGCCTACCGGGTTGGCGTCGGGGCGCATCGGCAACTTCATCAACGGTGAGCTGTGGGGCCGGCCGGCCGATGCCGGGCTGCCGTGGGCGATGGTGTTTCCGCAATCGGGCAGCGACGTGCCGCGCCACCCGTCGCAGCTGTACCAATTTGCGCTGGAGGGCCTGCTGCTGTTTGCCTTGCTGTGGTGGTATGCCCGCCGGCCGCGCGCCACCGGCCAGGTGTCGGGCGCGTTTTTGGTCGGCTATGGCGTGTTCCGCTTTGCGGCGGAGTACTTCAGAGAGCCCGACAGCTTTCTCGGCCCGCTGGCGCTGGGCCTGAGCATGGGCCAGTGGCTGTGTGTGCCGATGGTGCTGGCCGGCGCGGCGCTGTGGCTCTGGGCCGGCCGGCAACCAGCCACCTTGCGCTGACCCGGGGCAGGCGATGCGACAGATATTTCTCGACACCGAAACCACCGGCCTGCAACCCGAAAACGGCGACCGCATCGTCGAAATCGGCTGCATCGAGATGGTGAACCGCCGCTTGACGGGCGAGCGCCGCCACGTCTACCTCAACCCCGAGCGCAAAAGCGCCGAGGAGGCGATCAAGGTGCACGGCCTGACCGATGCGTTTTTGGCCGACAAGCCCCGGTTTGCCGAAGTGGCCGATGATCTGCTTGATTTTTTGAGCGGGTCTGAGGTCATCATCCACAACGCGGCCTTCGACGTGGGATTTTTGAACGCCGAGCTCAAGCGCTTGCAGCGCCCGGCCTTCCACACCGTGGCGGGGCGCGTCACCGACACGCTGCTGATGGCGCGCGAGATGTTCCCCGGCAAGGCCAACTCACTCGACGCACTGTGCCGGCGTCTGGAGGTGGACAACACCCAGCGCACGGTGCACGGCGCGCTGCTCGATGCCGGGCTGCTGGCCGAGGTGTACATCCGGCTGACGCGGGGCCAGGATTCGCTGGTGATCCAGCATGACGACAGCGCACCGGGCGCGGCACAGGCAGTGCTGGCGCATGACCTGACGCAATTCCGGCTGCTGGTGCTTGCCGCCAGCGCCGACGAGCAAGCGGCACACCAGGCCGTGCTGGCCGAGCTGGACAAAGCCAGTGGCGGCAAGACGGTGTGGCGGCTGCTGATCAGTGAAGACGCCATGGCATAATCGCAGGCTTGTCGCCAGGTATTGGTGTTGGCGGCGACCCGGGACTCCGGGCGGTTAGCTCAGCGGTAGAGCACTGCCTTCACACGGCAGGGGTCGCAGGTTCAAACCCTGCACCGCCCACCAATGATCTGAAATGACATCAAGGC
>JANMKO010000422.1:0-2317 GCA_031372085.1 Betaproteobacteria bacterium | reverse complement strand
TGTTTGACGTGCAAGCCGCACTCTCTTATTGATTCTTCCTCCCACCACCACCTGCCGGCGCGGAAATCCTCGCCCACGGCAATCGCCCGGGTGCAGGGCGCGCAGCCGATGCTGGGCATGAACTGGTCGTGCAGCGGGTTGTACGGCACGTTGTGAAGCTGGATGTAGTGCCAGACATCGGCCCAGGTCCAATCGGCCAGCGGGCTCAACTTGCTGCGGCCGGCATCGTCCTGCTCGGCAAACAACACCTCGCCCCGGGTGCTGCTCTGCTCGCGGCGCAGGCCCGTCACCCAGGCCGTGCGGCCGGCCAGCAGGCGGCCCAGCGGCTCCATCTTGCGCAGGGCGCAACAGGCTTTGCGCAGCGCCAGGCTGCGAAACATCATGCCGTCGCCATGGCTGTTGACGAAATGCACCACCGCCTCAGCGGGCGGCCGATACACCGCCACCGCCAGGCCGTAGTGCTGGCCGATGGTGCCGATCAGCGCCACGGTCTCGGCGTGCAGCATGCCGGTTTCCAGCGTGCCGATGGCGATGGGCAGCGCGTGGCGGGCGATCAGGTCGGTGACCACCATGTCCTCGGCGCCCAGGCTGGTGGCCTGCACGATGGTGCCGGCGTGCTCAACCGCAGCCGATTGCAGCAGCGACAGCGCATGGGCCACACGGGCATCGAAGCCCGGTGTCGGGCGGGCATACAGCGCAATGGCGGTCATCGTCAAATCCCCTGGCCGGCAAAGGCCTCGGCCCCTTGCTGCGCCCGGGCTTGGGCCTCGGCCAGCTCACGCGGCAGATCGCGTGAAAAAGCCGGCAGCGGCTGGGCCACATCGCCCTGGTAATGGCCGGCAAAAAAGCCCAGCGCCCGCTCGGCGGCCTCGATCTTCTGGTCGCGCCGCATCTGCACCGCATCAAAGCCGGTGCGGGCCAGCAGCGGCAGCATGTCCACCAGCACATCACCAGTGGCGCGCACCTCACCGGCAAAGCGGAACCGGGCGCGCAGCAACCGGGCCTGGCTGTAGGCACGGCCGTCCACCCACTTGGGGAACTGCAACACCACCAGCGCCAGGCGCGACAAGTCAGCGGCCAGGGTTTCGATGTCGGTGTCGTTGGGCACGGTGACGCCCACCGGCACGCCGGCCGGCCAGGTCTCGCGCACGGCATGCCATTGCTCCAGCGTCAGCAGGCTGTGCGCGCTGACGGGTGGGTGCGGCTGCGGGCCGTCTTCACCGCCGGCGGTGCGCCAGTGGTCTTGGTGGTAGCTGATGAATTTCATGGGGCAGATCTATAAACGAGGTGCAACTTGAAGCGGTTTGGCGCTGTGTTTTTTGACAGATTCAGTGCTTGGCCGTGAGGTGGCGCTGCGCGTCGGCCGCCACCTTGAACCCGGCCAGGCCGATGCGCTGCACGGTGTGGATGAACAACTCGCCCGGCTGGCGCTCGGCCCGGTAGACATCGATCACTGCCTCGATCACATCGGGCACTTCTTCGGCGGCAAATGACGGCCCGATCACCTTGCCGGGTGCCGAATCACCGCTGATCCAGCTGCCGTCTGAGCCGCCCAGCGAGACCTGGTACCACTCGCTGCCGTCTTTATCGACGCCCAGGATGCCGATGTGGCCGCTGTGGTGGTGGCCGCAGCTGTTGATGCAGCCGCTGATGTGCAGGTCGATGTCGCCGATGTCGTAGAGCTCGTCCAAGTCGGCAAAGCGCTCGGTGATGGCGGCTGCCACCGGGATCGAGCGGGCATTGGCCAGCGCACAAAAATCACCGCCCGGGCAATTGATCATGTCGGTCAGCAGGCCGATGTTGGGCGTGGCAAGGCCGGCCGCCCGGGCGGCCTCAAACAGCGCCGGCAGGCTGGCGGCCGCCACCCAGGGCAGCAGCAGGTTCTGGTCATGGGTGACGCGCAACTCACCGTGGCTGAAGGTGCTGGCCAGCGCGGCGGCCGTGTCCATCTGGTCGGCGGTGGCGTCGCCTGGCGGCAGGCCGGCGCGTTTCAGTGACAAGGTCACCGCCCGGTAGCCGGCCACCTGGTGGGCATGCACATTGCGCTGCAGCCAGCGGCGGTAGGGCAGGGGCGCCTCGTCGGCGGCAGCGGTTGCGACGACGGGCTCGGCCGTGGCCACCACCCCGGCCGGCCGCACAAAGCAGGCGGCGATGCGGTCAAACTCGGCCTGCGGGATGAGTTGGGTGCCGGCGCCCACGTCCTCGTCGAGGATGCGTTTGAACTCGGCCTCCACCGCATCAAAGTACTTCTGGCCCTCGGCCTTGACCAGGATTTTGATGCGTGCCTTGTAGGCGTTGTCGCGCCGGCCGTAGCGGT
>JANMKO010000403.1:0-14377 GCA_031372085.1 Betaproteobacteria bacterium | reverse complement strand
CCGCTGTGGGTCTGGGCCTTGCTGGCCGCGCTGGTGGCACTCGGCCTGCTGCAGGCCCGAGACCATGTGCTGACACGCGCCCGGGTGCTGGCCCAGCCGCTGGCGCTGGGCGCTTTGTCGCTGTACGGCGTGAGCGGCGTCTTTGGCCTGCACACGCTGCCGCTGGGCGGCTGGCTGGCCGGCCTGGCGCTGGGTGCGGCGCTGGCCCGGCCGCTGCACCTGCCGGGCCGGGTGCAGGCCCTGCCCGACGGCCGGTTCAGCGTCGGTGGCAGCTGGGCGCCACTGGGCCTGCTGATGCTGATCTTCTGGCTGCGCTACGCGGTGGCCGTGGCGCTGGCGATGGTGCCGGCGCTGGCCGGCCAGCGCGGGTTTGTGCTGGCCGCCAGCCTGCTGTACGGCCTGGCCAGCGGCCTTTTTGGCGCCCGGGCCTGGCGGGTGTTGCAGCACCGCCCGGCGCCCGGGCGGGCGGCCCACGTGCTGGCCTGACCGCCGACGCGGCCAGATCACGGCCTGAAAATCGCCGGGTATCCGCCGAATATCCGCCGAACACGCGCCGAACACCCGCCAAATATCCGCCAAACACCGGCCCCATACCCGCCACACACCCGCCAGAAACCCGCCTGTCAACCGCCCGACAATCCGCCCGATGCCCACCCTCACCACCGCCCCCGCCGCGCCAGGCCCCTGGTCGGGCTTTGCACGCCGGGGCCTGCGCAACCAGGTGGTGTGCGCCATGGTGGCGCTGGTGATCTGGCTGATGACACCGGTCTCGCGCGGCAATCTGTACAGCGCCTGGGTGTATTCGGCCAGCATCGGCACCTGCTGCTGGTTTTTCATCGACGGCGGCCGGCTGCTGCTGGCCACCTGGCTGCCGGGCCGGCAGCAGATGTCGGCCGCCCGCCGGGCGCGCTGGCCCGGGCCGGGCTGGATGCTGCTGTGCGTGCTGGCCGGCACCGCGTTGGGCTACTCGCTGGGCAGCCAGTTGGGCGATGCGGTCACCGGCTTGACGACCCCCAGCCTGCTGGACAACCGGCCGGCGGTGGCCATCAGCATCATCGTGGCGATTGCCGCCACTTGGTACTTTTATGCCACCGAGCGGCTGCGCACCGAGCAGGCCGCCGCTGAATCGGCCCGGCGTGAGGCCACCGAGAGCCAGCTGATGCTGCTGCAATCGCAGCTGGAGCCGCACATGCTGTTCAACACCCTGGCCAACCTGCGGGTGCTGATCACGCTGGACCCGCCGCGTGCGCAAGAGATGCTGGACCGGCTGATCGGCTACCTGCGCGCCACGCTGGGCGCGTCACGCAGCGGCCTGCACCCGCTGTCGGCCGAGTTTGATCGGCTGGCTGATTTTTTGGCGCTGATGGCCGTGCGCATGGGCCCGCGCCTGCAAGTGCAGCTTGATCTGCCCACCGCCCTGCGCGATATGCCGGTGCCGCCGCTGCTGCTGCAGCCGCTGGTGGAAAACAGCATCCGCCACGGGCTGGAGCCCAAGGTGGCCGGTGGCCGCATCGAGGTGCGGGCGGCGCAGCACGGCGGCCAACTGCTGCTGACGGTGCGCGACACCGGCGTGGGCCTGGCTGGGCGCGCCACGCCAACCGCGCAGGCCGGCCCGCCCGCCGCCGCGCCCGACGCTGCCGCCAAAGACAGCCACTACGGCACCCACCATGTGGCCCGGCGCCTGGCCACGATGTACGGCGCGCAGGCCCACTTCCGCCTTGGCCCGGCCGACGCGGCCGAAGGCGGCACGCTGGCCGAAGTCAGCCTGCCGCTGGTGCTGGCCGCACCGGCCGCACCGGCCGCATCGCCGCCACGGCCACCCGAGCACCGCACTTGAGCGTGCCAATTGAACGCGCCAATTTGAACGCGCCAATTTGAACGCGCCATTTGAGCGCCTCGCCCGAGCGCCCCACCCGAGCCACCCGCCATGCCCACCGCCCTGATCGCCGAAGACGAGCCCTTGCTGGCCGCTGCCCTGCAGGCCGAGCTGGCCCGGCTGTGGCCCGAACTCACTGTCGTGGCCAGCGTGGCCGACGGCCTGAGCGCGGTGCAGCAAACCCTGGCGCTGCAACCCGATGTGTGTTTCTTCGACATCCGCATGCCCGGCGTCAGCGGGCTGGACGCGGCCCAGGCGCTGGCCGAGGACTGGCTCGATGGCACGCCCTTTCCGCTGCTGGTGTTTGTCACCGCCTACGACCAGTACGCGCTGCAGGCTTTTGAGGCCCAGGCGGTGGATTACCTGGTCAAGCCGGTGCACACCCAGCGCCTGGCGGCCTGCATCGACCGGCTGAAAAAGCGCCTGGCCGCGCCACCAGCGCCGGCCGGGCAAACCGCGCCCGGGCCCGCGCGGGACGACGCTTTGCAGCGCACGCTGGCCCAACTGCGCGGCCTGCTGGCCGCCGGGCCGGCATTCGGCACGGCGGCCGCCGCCGCCACGCCGCCCCGGCTGGACGTGATCCAGGCCGGCGTGGGCAACACCGTGCACCTGGTGCCGGTGGCCGAGGTGCTGTACTTCGAGGCCGCCGACAAATACCTGCGGGTGGTCACCGCCCAACGTGAGCACCTGATCCGGCTGTCGCTGCGCGACTTGGTGCCGCAGCTCGACGGCCAGCAGTTCTGGCAGGTGCACCGCAGCCTGGTGGTGCGGGCCTCGGCCATCAGCACCGCCCAGCGTGATGAATCGGGCAAGGTGTTTCTCAGCCTGCGCGGCCGGCCCGAGCGGCTGACTGCCAGCCGGCTGTACGCTCATTTGTTCAAGGGCATGTGATGCCCACCCCAGGAGCCCGCACCATGTCCAACCTCAGCCCCACCGCCCCCACCATCGAGCAGCGCGCCCGCCGCCGCGTCGCGCTGAAAAAAGGCTGGTTGATCCATGCCCTGGTGTTTGTGCTGGTCAACGCCGGCTTTTACCTGTTCTGGCAACTGGCCAGCGGCGGCAACAGCGGCGGCAACAGCGGCGGCTGGGGCATGCGCCACGGTGGTGGCCACTTTTTTCCGCTCTGGGGCTGGGGCCTCGGCCTGGCCATCCACGGCATCGTGGTGTTCATCCGCCTGCAGGGCGAGGGCGTGACCGAGCGCATGGTGGACCGTGAAATCGAGGCCATCAAGCGCCGTGAAGGGGGTGGCGGGGGCTGATGTTGGCCGGCCCGGCAGGCTTCTAGAATCCGGCCTCCGCCCGATCTGCGGCCCGCCCGCCCGGGTGGGCCGCCCACCCCATGTCCGCGCCGCCCCCCAAAACCACGCCCGCCGAACCGGCTGCCAAACCGGCCAATTTTTTGCGCACGCTGATCGAGCGTGCGCTGCACGACGGCGTGTTTGCCCAGCGCCACTGGGGCGGCTCACCCGGTGATGCGGCCCACCATGCGGCCGGGCCGATCGATCCGGCGCCGGTGCGCCTGCGCTTCCCGCCCGAGCCCAATGGCTACCTGCACATCGGCCATGCCAAGAGCATCTGCCTGAACTTTGGCCTGGCGCGTGATTTTGGCGGTGTCTGCCACCTGCGCTTTGACGACACCAACCCCGAGAAAGAAGAGCAGGAGTTTGTCGACGCCATCGTCGAGATGGTGCACTGGCTGGGCTGGGACTGGCACAGCCGTGTGGATGGCGATGGCGATGGCGATGGCGATGGCGATGGCGGCGGCGATGGCGGCGGCCCCGGCGGCACTGCGCCCACCCCGCACCTGTACTACGCCAGCAACTACTTCGGCTTCATGGTCCGGGCTGCCGAGCATTTGATCGAGCGTGGCCTGGCCTACGTGGACGAGCAAAGCGCCGATGCGATGCGCGCCGCCCGGGGCGACTTCAACAGCCCCGGCCGCAACAGCCCGTGGCGCAGCCGCACGCCGGCCGAGAACCTGCTGCGCTTTCGTGAAATGCGCGCCGGCCAGCACGCCGACGGCGCGATGGTGCTGCGCGCCAAGATCGACATGGCCTCGCCCAACATCAACCTGCGCGACCCGGCGCTGTACCGCATCAAGCATGCCCAGCACCACAACACCGGCGATGCCTGGTGCATCTACCCGATGTACGCCTTTGCGCACCCGATCGAAGACGCACTTGAGAACATCACCCACAGCCTGTGCACGCTGGAGTTTGAGGACCAGCGGCCGTGGTACGACTGGCTGCTGGCGCAGCTGGTGGCCGGTGGCCTGCTGCAAAGCCCGCCGCCCCAGCAGCATGAGTTTGGCCGGCTCAACCTGACCTACGTGATCACCAGCAAGCGCAAGCTCAAGGCGCTGGTGGACGGGGCCATCGTCAGCGGCTGGGACGACCCGCGCATGCCCACCCTGGCCGGCCTGCGCCGGCGCGGCTACACGCCACAGAGCGTGCGCAAGTTTGCCGACGACACCGGCGCCTCACGCAGCGACATCTGGGTCGATTACAGCGTGCTGGACGGCGCGCTGCGCGCCGATCTGGAGGGCAAGGCCGGGCGGGCGATGGCCGTCATCGAGCCGGTCAAATTGAAGCTGGGCAACTGGGCCGCGCTGCTGGGCGCCGGCCACATCGAGCCGTGCAGCGCCCCGGCCCATCCGCAACAGCCCGGGCTGGGCATGCGCCATTTCGGCCTGGGGCCCGAGGTCTGGATCGAGCGCGATGACTTTGCCGAGGTGCCGGTGAAAGGCTTCTTTCGCCTCTACCCGCCGCGCACCGACGCCGCTGGCGTGGCCCAGCCCGGCAACAAGGTGCGGCTGAAATACGGCATGGTGGTGCAGTGCACCGGCTGCGAAAAAGACGCTGAGGGCCGCATCAGCGCCGTGCTGGCCGATGTGCTGCCCGACACCAAAAGCGGCACCCCGGGGGCGGACGCCGTCAAGGTCAAGGGCACCATCACCTGGGTGGCCGTGCACGACGGCCTGCAGGCCACCTTCAACCTGTATGACCGGCTGTTTACCGAGCCGCAGCCCGAGGCCGGCGGGCGCGACTTTCGCGCGGTGCTGAACCCCGCCAGCAAGGCGGTGGTGAGCGGCTTCATCGAGCCGTCGCTGGCCGGCGCGCCGGCCGATACCCGCTACCAGTTTGAGCGCCACGGCTACTTTGTCACTGACCGCATCGACCACCACCCCGGCGCGCCGGTGTTCAACCGCATCACCGGTCTGCGCGACGGCTGGGCCACGTGACCGCTTCCCCGGGCTGAGCGCGGTGATCGATTTCTGGCCGGCCTGCGGCTACCGCCATCTGACGCCCGATGCGCAAGGCCGGCTGCCGCCCAGCGCCGCCTGGCTGGCGCACTGGCTGGACCGGCCCGAGCTGGCGCTGGTGTCTGAGTCTTGCCCGGCCGAGACCGCCCTGCACCAGGCCCTGCGCGCCGATGCGCTGCGCCCGGTGGCGCCGGCCGCGCTGGCGGCCATCGCCGACGCCGACGCTCGCGACAACTACCGGCTGTTCGTGGCCTTGCGCGACGGCCTGCTGGCGGCCGGCACGCTGGAGGCGTTCTACGTCGATTTGTTCAGGCAGCCGGCGATCACGCTGCCGCCGCTGTTCATCGACCTGGTGGCGCAAACCATCCTGCGCCACCTGCTGGACGACGGCGCCGACGCACTGGACGCACGCGCCGCCGAGCTGCTGTTCCGCCCGCAGCGCATCACGCTGCAAAACGGCCGGCTGCTGGCCGGTGACCGCGCCACGCTGGACCGGTTGACGGATGCCGGCGGTTTTGGCGCCCTGGGTCGGCTGCTGGCCGAGGCGCAGATACCGCTGCGCAGCGCGCAACTGGCGGTGCTGGGCGCAGACAACGCCAGCGACTACTGGCATGACGGCGAGCGCCACCGGTTTGTGCTGGATTTGACGCACCAGGTGGCCAAAGAGATGGCCCCCGGCGTGCGGGTGCCGCTGGTGCTGGTGTCGTCCGGCCAGGCCGCACTGGCCCGCGTGCTGGCACGCTGGGTGGCGCATCTGCTGGGCGTGGCGGTGACGATCACCCCGCTGGCGCGCATCGACGACGAGCGCTGGCGCTGGCACATCGGCCTGGACGCCGAGGCCAGCGCCATCCTCGACGACCTGTACCACGGCAAGACGGTGCCGCCGCTGCGGCTGGATCAACTGATCGGCCTGTACCGGCTGGACTTTGCCAACCCGGCCGAGATGCGCGCCGATCTGGCCGGCGCCCCGGTTTACCTCGGCCTGGCGATGGACGCCGGACAGGCGCTGCGCCTGAAGCCGCAAAACCTGCTGCGCAACCTGCCGCTGGTCCGGCCGAGCTGAGCAGGTGCCGTGGCTGGCCTGGCATGGCGCACGCAACGGTCAAACTGCTACCATCTGGTTAACCCATTCTCAAAAAGGACCAGACCATGAAGGAAGTGGCGGTTTATGAAGCCAAAACCCGGTTATCGGCGTTGTTGGTCGAGGTAGCGCAAGGGGCGCAGTTCACCATCACCCGGCGGGGCCTGGCAGTGGCCCGGCTGGTCTCGGTGGACAGCGTTGCAGAACCCGCAGCACGACCCACCGCGCAACAGGCGGCCACCCTGGCCGCCGACGCCCAGCGTGCCCGTGTGAGCGGCGCGCTGGCGGCGCTGCAAAGTCTGCGGCAAGGCGTGACGCTGGACCTACCTTTGGCAGACGCCATCGGTCACGGCCGCGACTAAAACCCCCATGCCCTTTGTGCTGGACAACTCGGTCGTCTCGGGCTGGTACCTGCAGAACCAGGCCACGCCCTACAGCCAGGCCATCGCCGAGCGGCTGAGAGACGACCGGGCCAAAGTGCCGGCGCTGTGGGAACTGGAGCTCACCAACGTGCTGCGCACCGCCTGCGTGCGGCAGCGCCTGCATGCGCAAGCCGCGCAGCAGGTGTTGATTCACCTGGGCACGCTGCCGATCGAGATCGACCGCCATCCGGTGCCGCGCAGCGAGTTGCTGGCGCTGGCCCTGCGATTTGGGCTGACCAGCTATGACGCCAGCTACCTGGAGCTGGCCTTGCGCCTGCAGTGGCCGCTGGCCACCCAGGACGCGGCCTTGCGCGATGCCGCTCTGGCCAGCGGCGTGGGCATCGTGGCGCCGACCGCCGGCCCATGATCGCCCCCCCTGCCCCACCCGCCTGGCGCACCGCCGCGCTCACCACCGTGGCGCTGCTGGCCTTTGCCGGCAACTCATTGCTGTGCCGGCAGGCGCTGCGCCACAGCACGCTGGACGCGGCCAGCTTCACCAGCCTGCGCCTGGCGTCGGGCGCGCTGGTGCTGGCGCTGCTGGTGGCCTGGCGCGACCGGGCGCTGCGGCGCGCACCGGGCACCGCAGCGCCGCCCCTGGCCGGTGATTGGCCATCCGCCGTGGCGCTGTTTGTCTATGCCGCCGGCTTCTCGTTTGCCTACCTGCACCTCACCGCCGCCACCGGCGCGCTGCTGCTGTTTGGCGTGGTGCAGACAGCCATGATCGGCTGGGGCCTGTGGCGCGGTGAGCGGCTGCGGCCGGCGCAGTGGCTGGGCCTGGCTGCTGCCAGCGGCGGGCTGGTGGCCCTGCTGCTGCCCGGCCTGGCCACACCCAGCCTGGCCAGCGGCTTGCTGATGGCCAGCGCCGGCCTGGGCTGGGCGGTGTACACCCTGCGCGGACGCGGCGCCCGCGACGCCACCGCCGTGACCGCCGGCAACTTTTTGCGCGCCGCCCCGCTGGCGCTGGCATTGAGCGCCCTGCTCTGGCCGCAGGCGCACTGGGACGCCACCGGCGGCGCGCTTGCAGTCACCTCGGGCGCGCTGGCTTCGGGCCTGGGATATGCCGTCTGGTACACCGCCCTGCGCGGCCTTACCGCCACCCGCGCCGCCGTGCTGCAGCTGGCCGTGCCGCTGCTGGCCGCGGGCGGCGGCGTGCTGCTGCTGGGTGAGCCCGTAACGCCGACGCTGCTCTGGGCATCGCTGGCGGTGCTGGGCGGCGTGGCGCTGGTGATCGCCGGGCGGCGGGCTTGACGGGTTGACGAGTCCGCCAACAACTGCCCGGCCCCGCGCCGCCTGTGGGCGCTGGCCTACAGCCGACCGGGCCCCTGGCCGGTTGCCATGCCACCCAGGGGCGCCGATGCTTTGTTTGCTGGCTGGCAGCGCATCCCGCGCCGCGCAGGCCGCACCCACTGGAGACCAAAAATGCTTTACACAATTGCCGTCGTGCTGCTGGTGCTGTGGCTTCTCGGCATGGTGACGTCGTTCACTGCCGGCGGTTTGCTGCACGTCCTGCTGGTGATTGCGGTAGTGGCCGTGCTGTACCAGGTGATCACCGGGCGCCGCGTCGGTTAGCCGGCAGTACGGCGGGCAACCGGTCAGGCGGGCGACATGATGGGGGTGTTGGTGAAGTTGCAGTTGCAGACAGGGCTGCGGCTTTGGCTGCTGGCGGCGGTGGTCGGGCTGTCCGGCTGTGCCGGTCTGGGCAAACCCGAGCCCGCCAGCCAGGCCGGCAAGGCGGGACTGTCCAGCACGCTGGAGGCCAAGCGCATGGCGCTGGAGGCGGCCAATCAGTCCACCGGCATCTCGGTGCTGACCACCGCAAACGGCCAGTTGCAGATCAACCTGCCGACTGATTTTTCATTCGACAGTGACGGTGCTTCCGTCAAACCCGGCATGCGCCCGCTGCTGGACCACCTGGCCGCCGATCTGGCGGGGCCTACGATGGCCAACTTGCTGATCCAGGTGATCGGCTTTACCGACAGCGAGGGCAGTGAGTCGGCCAACGTCACGCTGTCCCTGGCCCGCGCTAACAACGTGCGCAAATACCTGGAGGGCAAAGGCATTGCCGCAGCCCGCCTGTCGGCCGAGGGCCGGGGAGAAGAGGCACCGCTGGCCGGCAACGACAAGCGCTACGGCCGGGCGCTGAACCGGCGGGTCGAGATTTATCTGCGTGAGCCGGGCTGACCGGCCCGGTGCGCCGGCTGATGCTGCACCCAGCCGTCCGGCACCAACGGCAGCAGCCCGTCAAACAGGCTGTGCGCCACCCGCAGGGGATCGTTTTGCAGCCGCACCGCGTCGTAGGCCTGCTGCGCCTCTGGGTAGCGCCGCCGCAACAGGTTGAGCCACTGCTTGAGCCGCCCGGCGCGGTGGCGCGGTGCCATGCGGTGGCCGATCAGGCCCCAGTAAGCGGCCACCTGCGGCAGCAGCACGGCCCAGGCCAGCGGCGGCGCGCCACGGGGGTCAGCGGCCCCGTGGTCAGTGGCCCGGATGGCCCAGGCCAGCCCCGGATCGGCCACCTGGCCCCGGCCCAGCATCAGGCCGGTACAACCCGACTCAGCCCGCGCGCGTTGCGCGTCAGCCACTGTCCAGATTTCGCCGTTGGCGATCACCGGGATGGCCACCGCGTCGCGGATGCGGGCGATGCGGTCCCAAAAAGCCGGTGGCCGGTAGCCCTGCGCCTTGGTGCGGGCATGCACCACCAACTCACACGCGCCGCCATCGGCAATCGCCCGGGCAGCGTCCAGCATGGGGTGTTCATCCTGGTTGCCCAGCCGCATCTTGGCCGACACCGGCAGGTGCGCCGGCACCGCCCGCCGCACTGCCGCCACGATGGCCTGCAGCAGCGCCGGCTCGTCCAGCAGCACCGCGCCGCCCCGGTGCCGGTTCACCGTCTTGGCCGGGCAGCCAAAGTTCAGGTCGATGCCCTCGGGTTGCAGCGTGGCCAGACGCGCCGCGTTGTCGGCCAGACAGTGCGGATCAGACCCCAGCAACTGGGCGCGCACCGGCACACCGGCCGGTGTGCGGCTGCCGGCCAACAGCTCAGGCATCAGCCGGGTGAATACGCGCTCGGGCAGCAGCCGGTCGGTGATGCGGATGAACTCCGAAACACAGCGATCCATGCCGCCGATGCGGGTGAGCACATCGCGCAGCGGGGCGTCGAGCAAGCCTTCCATCGGCGCCAGCAGGATCGTCGGCAGCGGCGGTGTGCGCGCCGCTGCCGCGGGGTTGGCCGGGTCGGCGGCCGGGTCGGTGGCCGGGCGGGCGACCGGGTAGTTGCCCGGGTCAGTGGCCAGGTATTGCGCGGGGTGGTTTGGGCAGGTCAACCGCACAGTTTAGGCAAAATACCGGCATGAAAACACCCGAGCGGCTGCGGCCCCTGCTGGACGAAGGCTTGATCGATTCAGTCTCACGGCAATTGATGAGCGGCAAAGAGGCGATGGTGTTTGTGGTGCAGTGCGGCCACGACACGCGCTGTGCCAAGGTCTACAAAGAGGCCAACAACCGCAGCTTCCGCCAGGCGGTGGACTACACCGAGAACCGCAAGACGAAAAACAGCCGGCAGGCCCGGGCGATGGCCAAAGGCACCAAATTTGGCCGCCAGGCGCAAGAAGCGGCTTGGCAAAGCGCCGAGGTGGACGCGCTGTACCGCCTGGCCGCCGCCGGTGTGCGGGTGCCCAAACCGTACAACTTTCATGAGGGCGTGCTGCTGATGGAGCTGGTGTGCAACGCCAACGGCGACGCCGCACCGCGCCTGAATGACCTGTCATTCACGCCCGACCGGGCCCGCGCCCTGCACCTGGCCCTGCTGGGCGAGGT
Organism: Betaproteobacteria bacterium; assembly: GCA_031372085.1. Lineage (GTDB taxonomy): Bacteria > Pseudomonadota > Gammaproteobacteria > Burkholderiales > Burkholderiaceae_C > Pseudaquabacterium. Next base: position 3,923 of record JANMKO010000403.1, on the reverse strand, counting down.
GGTGCGCATGCTGTGCGCCGGTGTGGTGCACGGCGATTTGTCGGAGTTCAACATCCTGCTGGGCGCCGACGGCCCGGTGATCATCGATCTGCCGCAGGCAGTGGACGCTGCCGGCAACAACCACGCCGCCGCCATGCTGGAGCGCGACGTGGCCAATCTGCGAAATTACTTTGGCCGCTTTGCACCCGAGCTGCTGGCCACCGACTACGGCCGCGAGATCTGGTCGCTGTACGAGCGCGGCATCCTGCAGCCCGACGCCGCACTCACCGGCCGCTTCGACCGCAAACTGAAGGCAGTAGACCTGGGCGCGGTGCTGCGCGGCATCGACGATGCCAAAGACGAAGAAGCCGCGCGCCGGTTGCGTTTGCAGGCGGCGGGATGAGCGACGCACCGTCGCGCAGCACCGACCCTTTGCGCAGCACCGACCTATTCGCCATCGCCGAAACCCGTGCCTGGGTGGACCGCGCGGTGATCGGCCTGAACCTGTGCCCGTTTGCCAAGGCGCCGCAGATCAAAGGCCAGGTGCGCTACGTCTTGAGCCAGGCCACCGACCCGGCCGCGTTGCTTGCCGACCTGGTGGCCGAGCTGGAAAAACTGGCCGAAGCCCCGGCCGAGCGCATCGAAACCACGCTGCTGGTGCACCCGTGCGTGATGACCGACTTTGCCGAGTACAACGATTTTCTGGAGGTGGTGGACGCCACCGTGGCTGAGCTGGACCTGGAGGGCATCGTGCAAGTGGCCAGCTTCCATCCGCAGTACCAGTTCGACGGCACCGAGCCGGATGACCTGGAAAACGCCACCAACCGATCACCCTACCCCACGCTGCACCTGCTGCGCGAAGAAAGCATTGATCGCGCGGTCGAGGCTTTCCCGCAGGCCGAGGCGATTTACGAAACCAATATCGCGACGATGCAGCGCCTGGGCGCGGATGGCTGGGCGGACTTGCAGCGGCGGTGCCGCGAGGATGCAGAGACCGCGGTCAACCGCTGTGATGAGGCGCCGTTAAATTAATTCCAGCGATGACGCAAAGGCTGTATTGGCAAAGAAGATTCGAGTGATCAGCGTCGCTGATTGGCAATCTGGAACTTGACCGCAGCGAATGAAACGTCAAAGTGAAGCGCCGCGTCTTCGATTTGGTCATCGGAGATTTCGTCACCCATAAAATATTTCAGGGACTCATAAGGGCACAGCAATTGCGCAGCAAATGCGCGTTGCGTTTTCTGACGGGCCGTGTGCGTTGCCGTGGTTGGCAACCAGGTGTCAGAGGCTGGCGCCAGCAGATGATCGGCAAGCATGCGTGCCGCATCAAAGCGCCGACTGACATGTCCCTCGCTCCGAAAAACAAATCGATCCTGGCCTGTTCTATCGCTGGCACGAACTGCCAGCCCAAATGGCAGCGTGCGCCCAGCGGCAATTTGGGTTGCCAGTGTGGCCGGAACAATCCCCAGTAAGCCGGCAAGTTGATGGTCGGAAACAACGGGTTCGCTCCAGCCGCACCGGCTGCGCAGTTGGCTTGCCAGCGCGTAGCCGCGACGCCATGGATACAACTGACCTGCGCCGCTGACAGAAAAATCTTCTGGGCGAAGGTCAATGCGCCCTGCCGGCGCACCAGCACTGGCCCTGACAACCATGGCCGCAGTCAACTGACCCTGCTTGGGATTGCCGGCGCTGGCGTAAGCAATCTCATCGGCCGCCGCAAATCCAGCACTGATTTTCAAGTCGTCAATTCGTTGGATGGCCTCGTCAGGCGCCTCTCCAGCGTCGAAACCAAGAATTGCTTCGGTTCGTCGGAATTCTGCCGTGGCTGAATCGGCCCGCTCCAATGACAATTCATCCCAAATGTCGTGCAGTTGCGTCTTTGGCAGTCCACGTTCGGTCAAACGCCACAAAACTTTTTCTACAAATTGGCGAGCAACCAACTCAAACTCATCCGCTCCAAGCCATCTCGTGAACTGCCCAATGTATTTAATGGGTTCGCAAGCCACGCGCCCCGATGACTGCATTGACACCTTGATGGACTCGCCGTCCGACTCAAATGTCAGCGCCGGCCATAAAAATCCGCCACCTGCTGCCGCGAGTGAATGGGACATTTTCCAGTCCAGACTCGGCTCTCGGCGTTGTTGTCCAGACTCCCAGCGCAGGCGCCACCAAGACGAGGCCAGCCAAAGCGCCAGCGGATATGCCGACAGCAACACTCGGTTGGTAACTGAGCCCGAAAATTCATTGTCACACCGGGTCGCGGATTCGCTGCCAACGCCAATTTCAATAAAGGCGCTGGTTTCGGCCACCTCGGGCGTTGAGCCCGATGGGCTGGACCACTCGCAGCCGATATAAAAACTGTTTGTCATGGTGGTGTATGGGCAGTTTGCCAACGGTCGATGACGCGCGCTCGCAGCGGATCAGCTTCTGGCATCGGATAGCCGTGGTAAGTGCCCATTTGAGCGTTGTCCAGCATCGCCCCAACGCAATACCACTGGGCGTCACAGCCCAGACATTCTGCGGAAAATCGCCGCTCAACTGCGTGCTGACCAAGCCCTTTTTCGCACCTTCTGAAAGCAATGCCTGCGCATCCGACTTGCAGTCGACCACGTCATCGCAGATGGACTTGCCCTGTCGAAGCGCAGCCGGGGGATCAAGATCAAAGTCACCTGCTCCACGCTTGTGCTGTGGGTTGCCAACATAGCGCAGACGCTGCGCCAGGACTGCCAAGCACTGCACGACCTGCGCTTCTGTCGGGGGCGGCCGAAGCCGCCGTTTTGGATTGAAGGTTTTTCGGTCCACGTCAGCAGGATACAGGGAGTGATTTTTCAGACGACCGGTTTCTTCATTCGATCAAGCGCCTGTCGCAGCGTTGTCAACCGCGCGCTGCACCGCCAGCCAGGTGAGGTACAGCCGGGTGTCAAACTCGATCTGGTGGTAGCCCCGCAGCATGTGCTGGCACAGGGCGTAAAACGGTTTGTTGTGCTCACGCTCTTTGAGGTGCGCCAGCTCATGCACCACGATCATGTCCAGCATCGCCGCCGGGGCGTCTTTGAACAGCGCCGCCACCCGCAACTCGCGCTTGGCGGCCAGCCGGCCGCCCTGCACCCGGGACACCGACGTCAATGTGCCCAGCGCCCGGTGGTCGGCCTGCAACCGGTTGTCGTAAGCCACCCGGGCCAGCGGCGGGGCGTTGCGCAGGTGGCGGGCTTTGAGCGCCGTGGCATGCGCATACAGCGCGCCGTCGGTGCGCACGGTGTGCGCCTCGGGGTAGCGCTGGGCCAAATGGGCGCCCAGCCGGCCGTCGGCGATTTGCTGACGCACCTGGGCCAGCAGCGGCTCGGCGTAGCCCCACAAAAAAGGCAGGTCAGGCGTCACGCGGGCCGGCGCGGTGTCTCATCGGGCGGCGCCATCGCAGCCAATTCATCGCATGAATCGGTCGCATGAATCGGTGGCGCCAATCGGTCGCGCCAATCGGTCGCGCCCGTCATCGCGCCCCGTCATCGCGCCCCGTCATCGCGCCACGTCAGGCAGCTCGATCTTGACCGCCAGCACCTCGAAGTTGTCCTGCTTCTCCAGGCTGACCTTCAAGTCACCGGGCGCGATGTTGACGTACTTCGAGATCACCGCCAGCAGCTCTCTTTGCAGCTGCGGCAGGTAGTCGGCACGCGATCCGCCCCGGCCCGACCGCTCATGCGCCAGGATGATCTGCAGCCGCTCTTTGGCCACCGACGCGGTCTTCTTCTTTTCGCCCAGAAAGAACGAGAGAAACGACATGCCGCTCACCTGCCGCCAAACAGCCGTTTGAAGAAGCCGGGTTTCTCGGCGTCCACAAAGCGCATCGGCAGCGTCTCACCCAAAAAGCGGCTGATCACATCCTTGTAGGCCTCGCTCACGTCGGTGGCGGCCAGGTGGATGGCGGGCACGCCCTGGTTGCTGGCGTC
>JANMKO010000400.1:0-4795 GCA_031372085.1 Betaproteobacteria bacterium | reverse complement strand
GGGCTGGCTAGCATCGACCGAGAGCATCGACTGGCTGAACGACCCGGACCGCATCAAACCGGCGATTGCGGTGATCGTCTTCTGGCGCTACGTGGGCTTCAACCTGGTGCTGTACCTGGCGGCGCTGCAAACCATACCGGCCGATATCTATGAGGCCGCCACGATGGACGGCGCCGGCCGATTGCAGCAATTCTTCTTCATCACCCTGCCCAGCTTGAAGCCGATGATCTTCTTCGGCGTCACGCTCAGCGTGATCGGCGGCCTGCAGTTGTTTGAAGAGCCCTTCATCCTCACCGGCGGGCGCGGTGGCTCTGACCAATCGGGCATGACCACCGCCATCTACCTGTACCGCATGGCGTTTGACTTCAATGACTTTGGCGCCGCCAGCGCCATGTCGTGGCTGCTGTTCATCCTGGTGGCCGCACTCACCTGGCTCACACACCGCGCCTTCCGCCCCAACCGGGGCGGTGGCTAGCCGCACCGGCCGCAGACCTTCAACATGACAAGCAACCGACTGGCACCCTGGGCGGCGCACCTGCTGGTGGGCACGGGCGCGCTGATCATGCTGGCGCCGTTTTACTTCATGTTTGTCTTTGCCACCCACTCGCGCACCGAGATCTTCAGCCTGCCACCGCCGATGTTTTTTGGTGACGACTTCTTCAACAACTTGAAGATCCTCACCGAGCGCCTGCCGTTCTGGCGCAACCTGGGCTGGAGCTTGTATGTGGCCATTGCGTCCACCGGCTTGACACTGCTGTTTTGCTCGATGGGCGGTTATGCCTTTGCGCTGTTCGACTTCCGCTTCAAGAACGCGCTGTTTGGCCTGGTGCTGGGCACGATGCTGCTGCCGTCGTTCATGAACATGATCCCCACCTTCATGATCATGGACGCGCTCGGCTGGATCGACCAACCGCGCGCGCTGTACATCCCCGGTGCGGCCAGCGCCTTTGGCATTTTTCTGATGCGCCAGTTTGTGGCCTCGTCAATCCCGAAAGATCTGGTCGAGGCCGCCCGCATGGACGGCTGCGGTGAGCTGGGCATCTACTGGCGCATCGTGCTGCCGCTGCTCAAACCGGCGCTCGGCACGCTGGGGCTGATCACCTTTATCGCCAGCTGGAACAACTTCATCGGGCCGCTGATCGTCATGCGCTCACCCGACATGTACACCCTGCCGCTGGCGCTGCGCAGCCTGCAAAGCCCGGTCAATACCGAGTGGGGCGCGCTGATGACCGGATCGGCCATCGCCACCCTGCCGCTGGTGATCTTGTTCATCCTGTCGTCGCGCCAGCTGATCTCCGGCCTGACGGCCGGTGCGGTGAAGTAGGCGCCGCCCGCGCTGTGCCTTGTCAAGACCGACGACTTTTTTTGAGAAACCATGGCCGCATCTGCCGACCCCCGCACCACCTTCCCCGCCGATTTTGTCTGGGGCGTGGCCACCAGCGCCTTCCAGATCGAGGGCGCGGCCAGCGCCGACGGCAAGGGGCCGTCGATCTGGGACCAGTTCTGCCGTGTGCCCGGCGCCATCGCCGACGCCAGCAATGGCGACATCGCCTGCGACCACTACCACCGCTGGGCCAGCGATCTTGACCTGATCGCCGGCCTGGGCGTGGATGCCTACCGCTTCTCGGTGTCGTGGCCCCGGGTGCGGCCGGGCGGCAGCGGCGCCTGGAACGAGGCCGGCCTGGACTTTTATGACCGGCTGGTGGACGGCCTGCTGGCGCGCGGCATCACGCCCTACCTGACGCTGAACCACTGGGATTTGCCGGCCGAGCTGCAGGCGGGCGGCGGCTGGGCTGACCGCAACACGGTGCACCGGTTTGTTGAATATGCCCAGGGCATGGCGCGGCGGCTGGGCGACCGGGTGGCCTCGATCACCACCCACAACGAGCCCTGGGTGGTGGCCATGCTGGGCCATGACACTGGCATCTTTGCGCCTGGCATCCAACACCGGGCCACCGCCATGCAGGTGTCGCACCACCTGCTGCTGAGCCACGGGCTGGCGTTGCAGGCGCTGCGGGCGCAGGGCTGCCGCAGCGAGTTGGGCATCGTGCTCAACCTGTCGCCGCAGCACCCGGCCACCGGCTCGGCCGCCGACCAGGCCAGCGCGAGGCTGGAGGACGGCAAGCTGCTGCGCTGGTATGCAGACCCGTTGTTCAAAGGCCAGTACCCGGCCGATGTGCTGGCCCACCTGGGCGCGGACGCACCGCGCATCGAGGCCGGTGATCTGCAGACGATCAACACGCCGATGGATTTTCTCGGCATCAACTACTACTCACGCTCGGTGGTCAGCGCCAACGGGCCGTGGGATGTGAAGCAGGGCGGGCTGCCCATCACCGACATGGGCTGGGAGGTCTACCCCGAGGGCCTGACCGAATTGCTGCTGCGCCTGCACCGCGACTACCCGGTGCCGCCGCTGTATGTGACCGAGAACGGCGGTGCCTTCAAAGACCAGTGGGCCGGCGGCCGGGTGCACGATGCCGAGCGCACCGACTACATCCACCGCCACATCACGGCGGTGGCCGACGCCATGCGCCAGGGGGTGCACATGGCCGGCTACATGGTCTGGAGCTTGCTGGACAACTTTGAGTGGGCCTCGGGCTATGAGAAGCGCTTTGGCATCGTGCATGTGGACTACGACACCCAGGCCCGCACCCTGAAAGACAGCGCGCTGTGGTACCGCGATTTTTTGCAGCAGCAAAAAGCCCAGCGCATGGCCGGCGCTGCGGCCACGGCGGGGGCCTGACATGGGCCAGGTGACGCTGCGCGGCATCCAGAAAAGCTACGACAAGGTCGAGGTCATCAAAGGCATCGATCTGGAGGTGCACGACGGTGAGTTTCTGGTCTTTGTCGGCCCGTCGGGCTGCGGCAAATCAACCACCTTGCGCATGATTGCCGGGCTCGAAACCATCACCGCCGGTGACTTGTTGATCGACGGCCAGCGCGCAAACGACCTGCGCCCGGCCGACCGCGGTGCGGCGATGGTGTTCCAGAGCTATGCCCTCTACCCGCACATGACGGTGGCCGAGAACATGGGCTTCTCGCTCAAGATGTCGGGCGTGGGCCGCGCCCAGCGCCATGAGCAGGTGGGCCGCACCGCTGAAATCCTGCAAATCACCGCGCTGCTGGGCCGCTACCCCAAAGAGCTGTCGGGCGGCCAGCGCCAGCGGGTGGCCATCGGCCGGGCCATCGTGCGCAAGCCCAAGGTGTTCTTGTTTGACGAGCCGCTGTCGAACCTGGACGCCGCGCTGCGCGTGACCATGCGCATCGAGCTGTCGCGCCTGCACAAAGAGCTGGGCACGACGATGATTTATGTCACCCATGACCAGGTGGAGGCGATGACGCTGGGCGACCGCATCGCCGTCTTCAACCGGGGGCTGGTGGCGCAACTGGGTGTGCCGATGGACTTGTACAACCGGCCGGCGAATGAATTTGTGGCCACCTTCATCGGCGCGCCACGCATCAATTTGATCGACCGGCCAGCGGCCAGCGGCGGCGCCGCGCCGCACCAGGCCTTGTGGCAGGCACTGGCCACTGCCGCACCCGCCGGCAGCCAGCGCATCGGCCTGCGGCCCGAGCATTTGCAGGTGGTGGCGCCCGGCCAGGGCATTGCAGCCGTGGTGGTCCTGGCCGAGCACTTGGGCGATTCATCCATCCTGCACCTGCGTGTGGACGGCGTGGCCGGCTTGCTGAACGCCAAAGTGGGCACCGAGCACGGCGCCTGCGAGGCGGGCCAGACCGTGGGCCTGGCGCCCGTTGCTGCCTGGGCCATGGGCTTTGATGCGGACGGTCAGCGGCTGGCTTGAGGGTGGCTGTCATGCTGGCGCGACAGCCGATTGGCGGCCGATGGCCAGCGGATTGACTGCCGCCAGCCGCCCCCGGCACAAACTCAGGGCGCGCGCTGCAAAGAGATGTCGTCGATCTTCACCGAGCCGGCAAAAAAGCCGTTGGCAGGGTCCACCGGCCCGATGCCCGAGCTGATCTCCAGAAAGGCCGCCGTTGCACCGCTGGGCACCACCAGCGCAGCGCGGGTGATCTTGGTCCAACCGTTCGGGTTGATCAGCGCGCCAAAGTTGACGTTGCCGTTGCCCACTGTGGGCGCCAGGATGTTGCCGTTGCTGTTCAAGAACCGCAGTGCGTAAATCAGGTCACCGGTGGTGCCTGGCGTGCCCTTGGCCCAGAAGCTGAGCACCAGCGACTCACCCACCACCAAATCCGGCAAGCCGCCTTGGTCTTTGGAGTTTTGCAGCAGCACGGCCGCCGTGCTGGTGACATTGGCGCTGAGCAGCGCCGCGCGCAAACCGCTGTGCGCGTCGGCCGTCAAGGTGTAACCCAGATTGGCGCCCAGCCAGCCCAGCGCCGGTGTGGTGACGCCCGGCACCTCGAAGCCCCCGTTGGCAAAGCGCTCGATGGGCGCGGCGGCAATCGTGAAAGTTCTGGTGACCGCCGTGGCCATGGCAAAGGTGGCGTTGCCGGCCTGGCTGGCCAACAGCGTGCAACTGCCTGCCGCCAGCAAGCCCAGCGTGCTGCCGCTGACGCTACAGGTGGCCGGCGTGAGCGACGCCAATGCCACCACCAGGCCCGATGTGCTGGTGGCCACCAACGGCGCAGGCGCGGTGCCCAGCGTCTGGTTGGCCGGCGCGGTGAAGCTGATCACTTGCGCGGCCGCCGCCACCGTGAATGAGTTCGACGCTGGCAGGGCGGGCGCGTACACCGCATTGCCGGCCTGGCTGGCGCTCACCGTGCAGGTGCCGGCCGCCAGCAGCGTCAACACGGTGCCGTTGACGCTGCACACGCT
>JANMKO010000399.1:0-2694 GCA_031372085.1 Betaproteobacteria bacterium | reverse complement strand
GCCTTGCAGCTCGGGGAAGTCGCGGGTGCCGCGCTCCTCGATGCGGCGGCGCAGCTTGTCGTAGTACAGCGCGTAGGCCACCTCGCGCGTGGCCGGGCTGATGTAGCGCTTGCGTGGGCTGGCGCTGTCGTCGTTGATGCGCTTTTCAATCTCGGCCAGCAGTTTGAGCAGCTGGCGGCGGCGCTCTTCCGGGTCGCGCTCGTTGGGCGTGCCGTTGTCGCGCTGCGGGTCGGGCGGCGGCAGCAGCGCCATTTCGCGCCGAATCTGCGCCAGCAACTGCTGCTGCTGGTCTTGCAGCTGGTCTACCCGCCGGTGCGCCTCGTCGCTGGCGTTGCCCATCTCTTGCTGGGCGGTGGCCGGCAGCGGTGATGTGCTGCGCCCGGCCGCCAGATCACCGCCACCCGCCAACGATGCCTGGGCCAGCGCCTGGGCCTGGGCAGGCACCTCGGTGGCGCGGGCATTGACCAGGATCACCTCCAGCGGGGTCTCGCGGAACACCCGGTCAAAGCCGGCCGGGTCAACAAAGTGAAAGCCCAGCAGCCCGCCGTGCAGCGCCAGCGACAGGCCCAGCGCCCATTGCAGCGTGCTGGGCCGGTGCCAGGCCATGGCCGATCAGCCTGGCGCTGCGCCGGGCGCCACCGCCGCCGCTGGTGGCTCGGCGGCGTCCGCATTGCTGGCAGGCTCGGCCAGGTCAAAAGCCATCGCCAGCGGCGCAGCGGCCTGGGCGTCGTCGTCGTCGGCGCTGTCGTCGGCGCTGTCATCGGCCAGGGCCGTGGCCGGCACGGGTTGATCGTCCAGCCGGGCGGCCAGGCTGGCGTGCAGGTCGAGCGTGAGCAAATCGATGCCGGTGATGCGCACCCGCACCCGGGTGTTGCGCGGCAGTGCCTCACAGCCCATGGCCTTGAAGACCAGCGGCAACGTGTCGGCCCGCACCAGGCCGTCTTTGAGCACCGCCGCGTCCAGCTCGGCCACGTTGTTTTGCTGCAGCCAGCGCAGCGCCCAGAAGCGCTCGATGTCGCGCTGAAAATCGTTGTAGGCGGCGTAGGCCGCATCAAACAGCGAGATCACCGAGAACAGCATGGCGTCCCTGGGCTTGAAGGGTGCGGCCAGCGCCGCGCTGCGGCCGTGCCGGGCGCAGGCGATGATCTGCCACTGGTTGACCAGATCCACATAGCGCCGCAGCGGTGAGGTGGCCCAGCTGTATTGCGCCACGCCCATGCCGGCATGCGGCGCCGGCTTGCTGCCCATGCGCACCTTGACGCCCGGCGCCATGCTGGCCTGGCTGCGGTAGATGCCGGGCACACCGCAATCGGCCATAAAACCGCCCCAGTGGCTGTTGGCCAGGATCATCGCCTCGCTGACGATCAGGTCCAGCGGCGCGCCGCGCTGGCGCTCGCTGATGCGCACCGTCTCGTCGCCGCGCGGCTCGGTGGGCGGCGCACCGTCAAAGGCATCGTCGCGGGTGGGTGGCGCATCCAGCTTGAAGTTGTAGTCCGGCCGGTTGAAGTTCTCCGGCTTGCCGCGCACCACCTCGCGCTGGGCTTTGAGATGCCGGGCCAGCCGGAAGGTGAAGGCCAGCTCGGGCGCAAACAGGAAGTCGGCCACGGCCTCACCGGTGAGGGCGGCCACGGTCACCACCTCGTCCAGCTGGTCGTGGCGCAGATTGGCCGCAATCGGCACCCGCTCGATGCGGGTTTCGGTGGCCAGCACCGCCAAGCTGGCCTCGTCGAAGGTGACATACAGGCTGACGGCCGGGCAGTCGCGGCCCTCGATCAAGGTGTAGGCCGCCACCACCTCGTCGGGCAGCATGGTGATCTTGTGGCCCGGCATGTAGACGGTGGACAGGCGCTCACGGGCCAGTTTGTCGATGGGTGAGTCGGGCAAAAACGCCAGCGCCGGTGCGGCGATGTGCACGCCCAAAATCACCGTGCCCTGGCCCAGCCCGGTGACCGACAGTGCATCATCGATCTCGGTGGTTTGTGAGTCGTCGATCGAGAACGCCTGCACGGCGGCCAGCGGCAGCTCGTCTTTGACCAGCGGCGCGGCCAGCGGCGGGAAGCCGGTGCCCCGGGCAAACTGCTCGAACAAAAACCGCTTCCAGTGGAACTGGTACGGTGAATCGATGGCCCCGGCCGCCTGCAGCAAATCCAGCGGCGCCAGCGCTGCGCGTTTGGCGGCCTCGACCACCGCCTTGTACTCAGGCCCGTTTTTGTCGGGCTTGAACAGGATGCGGAACAACTGCTCACGCACCGCTGGCGGGCAGCGGCCCGCCGCCAGCTGGGTGGCCCAGTCGTCGATCTGGGCCGCCAGCGCAGCCTTGCGCTCAATGGCCAGCAGCGCGGCTTTCACCGTCTCTTCAGGCGCTTTCCTGAACTGACCTTTGCCAGCACGGCGGAAGTAATGCGGCGCGTCGAACAGCTTGAACAGCGCGGCGGCCTGCTGCTCGGTGCTGGCCGGATCAGAGAAATACTCACGCGCCAGGTCAGCGAAGTTGAACTCGCCATCGGGCGCAAATTCATAAGCCAGATCCACATCGATCTCGGCCGCCAGCGCCTGGGCGGCGGCCAGCAGCGCGGCCGGGTCAGGTTTTGCAAAGCGCAGCAGCACATTGGCCGCTTTCACCTTCACCCGCTTGCCCGAGTCCAGCTCAATCTGCACCGACGCATCGGCGTCCGACATCACCCGCCCGGCGTG
>JANMKO010000362.1:0-4517 GCA_031372085.1 Betaproteobacteria bacterium | reverse complement strand
GGCGCGCAACGCACCGGCGCCGCAGGCGGCCGAGGCGGCCACCGTGGTGCTGGCACAGCGTGGCCTGGCTGAGGCGCCCACCGAGATCCTGGCCGCGCCGCCCGGCCGGCCGGCCACGGCGCTGGCCAACCCGGCACCGGGCCCCGCCCCGCCCAGCCCGCAGCCTGCTGCCCGCCTGGCCGAGGTGGCCGACCAGCTCAACGCCGGCATCCACCACATCACCGACACGCTGGCCGGCGACAGCTTCCGGCTGAACCAGGTGCTGCGCATGGTGCTGGAGACGATGCACCGGGCGCTCGGCTTCCAGCGCATGGTGTTTTGCCTGCGCGAGCCCAGCAGTGGCCGGCTGACCGGGCGTTTTGGCCTGGGCGACCGCGCGGCCGAGCTGAGCCCGGCCTTCCAGGTGCTGCTGCAGTGGCCGGCGGGGCAAGAGCCCGACCTGTTCGGCGCGGTTTGCCTGAAGGCCCGCGACACCCTGATCGACGACAGCCGGCTGGCCGCCGTTGAGCCGCGCCTGCCCGGCTGGTACCGCCAGCAGGTCAACGCGCCGTCGTTCTTGCTGCTGCCGATGGTGATGAAAGGCGCGCCGTTTGCGCTGATCTACGCTGACCAGGCCCAGCCCGGCGGCCTTCAGGTGGGCGAGCGAGAGCTGGCACTGTTGCGCACGCTGCGCAACCAGGCGGTGATGGCGTTCAGGCAATCAGCGCCGGCCGGCTGACAAGCCGAAAACGCCTCCACCACGCACCGGTGGTCGAGAAAAATGAGGGGGGGAGGGTGACGAGCCTTGCCCTCGGCACTGGTCACAACGGTTGGGGCTGCTTCGTTCCCGACCTGACCCGGTTGGCCGCGCTTCCATGCGAGGAGGCCCGTCACCGTCGATTGTAGGTCAGCCGCCAGCGCCGTCGCTGACCCGGCAAGCGCCGAGCAAGCGCCGGGCAAGCGTCGGGCAGGCGCCGAGCAAGCACCGCGCAGGCACCGCGCAAACACCCGCCGCGCGCGTCCATTTGACGGCGGCGCGGCCGGTCGGCCTCACAGCAGGTCGTCAGACACCAGCAGCGACAGCAGCCACAAGCGCAGCCGGTCCCACCAGTACGGTGCCGGCTCGCTGTCCAGGCGCAGGTCGCTGCGCTGGCTGGTGCGCGCCAGCGCACCGCGGCCCACCCATTGCAGCGATTGGCCGTCAGCGGCCAGCACAACCTCGAACACCGCGCCGGCCTCGGTGGGCTGAAACTGGCCCAGCACCAGCCGCACCAACGCTTCGCTGTCGACCACCAGCGCCAGTTCGGTGTTGGTGGCGGCTGATCGGGGGTCGATGTTCATCGATCCCACCAGCAACAGGTGGTCGTCGATGATGCCCAGCTTGGCATGCAGCCGCCCCACCGACGCGCCCAACTTCTGGCGCAGCAGGTCTTCCTGCTTGAGGCGCTGCGAGGACAGCTCAAACAACCGCACACCCGCCCGCAGCAAGGCCTGGCGGCGCTGGCCGTAGGCCAGGCTCACCAGGGGCTCATCACTGTCGAGCAGCGAGTTGGTCAGTACCTGCACCTGCACGCCCCGGGCATGGGCATCGGCCAGCAGCCTGATCCCCACCTCGCTGGGCAGGAAATAAGGCGAGACGACGATCAGCCGGTCGCGTGCCGCATTCACCAGCCGGCCCACCGGCAGTGGCGGGCCGCCGCCCGGGCTGCCGGCTGCGCCGCCGGTTTTCTCGGGGCTGTCGAAATAAACCTGGGCATCGGCCACCACCAGCGGCAGCGCGGCCAACGCCGTGATCGCGGCCAGCGTGGCGGCGGCAGGGGCGGATCGCCCGGCACCGGCTGCGGTGATGCGGTCAAAGCTGGCCCGCTGTTGCGCTGCATCCAGGCCATTGCTGGCCAGCAAGGGCAACGGCACGGCAAAGCGGCTGTTCCAGTATTGGTCAAAGCTGGCGCCCAGATCGGCTGCCACCCGGCCCACGCACAACAAGTCGAAATCGAGGTAATTGCCCTGCTCGCTGCGCATGAAATAGGCGTCCGACAGGTTGCGCCCGCCGACGATCGCGGCCAGCCCGTCGACGACCAGCAGCTTGTTGTGCATGCGCCGGTTGAACTGGCTGAAGTTACCGAGCAGGCTGACCAGACGCAGCAGTGTGCTGTCGCGCCCGTGCCAAAACGGGTTGTACAACCGCAGCTCCACCTGGGGGTGGGCGGCCAGGCCGAGCAGCAGATCGCTCATCCCGGTGGTGTGGAAATCATCGATCAGCAGGCGCACCCGCACGCCCCGCGCCGCCGCATCGCGCAGCGCCCGCAGCACCTGCTGGCCGGTGGCATCGTTGCCGAGCTGGTAGGTTTGCAGGTCGATGCCCGCCCGGGCGCTGGCGATCAGCGTCAACCGGGTTTGCAGCGCGATCTCTGAGACCAGCATCGGCCGGAAGCCCGAGCGGCCGGTGGGCACCCGGTGCTCTTGCACCAGCCGGCCCAGCGGCGTGTCGTCGGCGGCGGTCTGAAAGGTTGATGGTGGTGGCGCCAGGCCTGGCAACGGGCCGGCGCAACCCACCAGGCCCACCAGCAGTAGCCCGCCGACGGCGCCCGCCAGGGCCCTGCAGGCGCGCCGGTGCCAGGTCATGGGCGGCCTTGGGCGGTCACCGCAGCTGCAGGTCGTCGTCGTCGAAGCGGATGCCCAGCGGCTCGATCAGCAACTGCTTGGGGCCGGCCTGCACCACACCGGCCACCCGGGCGCCCACGCCTTGGGCCAGCGCCACCTGCACCGTGCGCTCGGCGTCGTCGGGGGCCACAAAGATGGCAAAGCCGGCGCCCATGTTGAGCGTGCTGTAAGCCTCACGGTCGTCCTGCTGCGCCCATTGCTGGATGAAGCGCAGCACCGGCGGCACCGGTGGCACGCTGTGCAGCCGGTAGGTAAAGGCGCCCGGGTGGCGCAGCAGCTTGCGCCAGCCGTGGCCGGTGATGTTGACGTTGTAGTGCGGCGTGATGCCGGCCGCAAACAGCGCCTCGGTGACCGGTGAGTACAGCACCGTGGGCGCCAGCAGCGCCGCGCCGTAGCCCAGGCCCGGGTGGCCCAGCGGGTCGATCTCGGTCAGCCAGCCACCGGGCAGGCGCTGCACCAGCTTGCGCGCCAGGCTCAGGCCGTTGGCATGGATGCCGCTGGAGTCGAGCAGCACGATGGCATCGCCCGGCGCCAGCCGGTCGCCCACGCTGAGCCGTGATTTTGGGTTGATGAGCCCGGTGCAAGACGCTGCCAGATCGATGCGCCCGGCCTCGACGATGCCGGCCAGCGCCGGGGTTTCACCGCCGCCCCAGGCCACGCGGCAGGTGTCGCAAGCCTGCTTCCAGCCGGCCAGCAGGGACTGGGCGCGCGCGCTGTCGGCAAACCAGTCTGAGCCGCCGGCGGCCCAGTAGGCCTGCACCACCAGCGGCGTGGCGCCGACGGTGATCAGGTCATTCACCGCCATCGCGATGGTGTCCTGGGCGATGCCGGCATACCAGCTGCGGCCGGTCAGGGCGGCCATCTCGTCGGCCACCAGCGCCTTCGAGCCCAGGCATTCAACAATCGATGCCAGGTAGAACGGCCCGACGTCCACCACGTAGGCCGACTCACCGCGTGAGGCCAGCACCTCCGACACGCCATGCCCGGCCAGGTGCACGGCGGTGGCCGCCGCCGCGCGCTGGGCGCTGACCTTCAGCGGGTCGATCAGGTCGTAATCGACGCCGGCCTGCCGGTAGCTCAGCGTGCCGGCGCTGGCGGGGCTGGCGCTGCCCGATGACGGGGCGATGGACGGGGCGATGGACGGGGCGATCGGCGCGGCGATGGGCTGGAGGATCGGCTGGAGGATCGGCTGGAGGATCGGCTGGAGGATCGGCTGGAGGATCGGCAGACTTACGGGTGAATCGGCGGGGCTCATGCCCCTGATTATCGGCGGCGCGCAAGCCCGCCGCAGCCCCCCGGGCGCTGGCCCGGCGCCCCGCCCAGACCGGGCTGGGCAGGGCCTGCGCCGGTAGAATCGGGCCATGAGTCATGTCGTCCTGGCGCGCAAATACCGGCCCCGCAGCTTTGAGCAGATGGTGGGTCAGGGCCACGTGGTGCAGGCGCTGGGCAACGCGCTGACCAGCGGCCGGCTGCACCATGCCTACCTGTTCACCGGCACGCGCGGCATCGGCAAGACCACCGTCAGCCGCATCCTGGCCAAAAGCCTCAATTGCACCGGCGCCGACGGCACGGGCGGCGTCACCGCCCGGCCCTGCGGCGTGTGCCAGGCCTGCACCGAGATCGACGCCGACCGCTTCATCGACTACATCGAGCTCGACGCCGCCAGCAACCGCGGCATCGACGAGGTGCGAGACCTGATCGAGCGCGCGGCCTACAAGCCCAGCGTCGGCCGGTTCAAGGTGTTCATGATCGACGAGGCCCACCAGCTCACCAAAGAGGCGTTCAACGCGCTGCTCAAGACGCTCGAAGAGCCGCCCGATTACCTCAAATTTGTGCTGGCCACCACCGACCCCGAGAAGATGCTGCCCACGGTG
>JANMKO010000346.1:0-2723 GCA_031372085.1 Betaproteobacteria bacterium | reverse complement strand
GCGGCAAAATCCCAGTTGACGAGTGAGTTCAGGTAGGTCTCGACAAACTTGGGCCGGGCGTTGCGGTAGTCGATGTAGTAGGCGTGCTCCCACACGTCGACGGTCAGCAGCGGTTTGTCAGCGCCGGTCAACGGCGTGGCGGCGTTGCTGGTATTGGCCAGATCAACGCTGCCATCGGCCTTTTTCACCAGCCAGGTCCAGCCCGAGCCGAAGTTGCCGACGGCGCTCTTGGTAAAAGCCTCTTTGAAGGCCGCGTAGCTGCCCCATTTGGCGTTGATGGCAGCGGCCAGCGCGCCGCTGGGCTCACCGCCGCCGGCGGGCTTGAGGCAGCTCCAGAAAAACGTGTGGTTCCACACCTGGGCGGCGTTGTTGAAGATCGGGCCGGTGGATTTTTTGATCACGTCTTCGAGTGCCATGCCCGCAAACTCAGTGCCACCGACCAGGTTGTTCAGGTTGGTGACGTAGGCCTGGTGGTGTTTGCCGTGGTGAAACTCGAACGTCTCGGGCGACATGTGCGGCATCAGCGCGTCAGCGGCATACGGCAGGGCGGGCAGGGTGAAGCTCATGGCAGTGTCCTTGCAAGGCGGCGCGGTGCGCGCCTGGGTGGCAGAAACCGGGGTCGAATGTTGCGCCGATTGTAGGCAGCGCCTGCGGGCGGTGCAGCGTGGGCGGGTGGCCAGCGGGGTGTCAGACAAGCGGCCGACCGTGCTGCGCCGGCCGGGCAGCCGCGCGTCCCGTACGTGCCGCGTTTGCCGCGTTTGCCGCGTGTGCTGCACGTGCAGCGTGTGCCGTGCCGGGCGCAGCCGGTCAGCCCGGGCCGGGCGGCGCGGGCCGAACGTCGCTTGCCCCGTCGCGCACCGCGTCCAGTGCCACGTCAAGCACCTGCACGCCGGCCCGGCCGTCGGCCCACTGTGCGCTGAGCCGGGCGCCCGCTTGCAGGCCGGCGGCCCGGGTGACGGGCCGGCCGCTGCCGTCGGCCAGCCAGGCGTAACCGCGCGCCAACACGCGCTGCGGGTCATTGGCGGCCAGCCGCAGCGCCAGCCGCGCCAGCCGCTCGGCTTGCTGCTGGCGCTGCTGGCGCTGGGCCGCCGCCAGCCGCTGGGCCAGTGCATCGAGCCGGCGCTGCGGGGCGTCGATGGCCTGGCGCAGGGCCTGGCGCAGGCGCCTGTGCAGACCGTCCAGCCGGGCCGATTGCGGCGCCAGCAGGCGCGCCGGCCGGCCCATCTGCAAGGCCAGCCGGTCCAGCCGCTGGGCCTGGTTGTCCAGGCGCCGGCCGGTAGCGCGTTGCAGCGCTTGTTGCAGCGCCGCCAGCCGCAGCAGCGCGTCGCTGCGCAGGGGGGTGGCCAGCTCGGCGGCGGCGGTGGGCGTGGGGGCGCGCAGGTCGGCCGCCAGATCCGTCAGCGTGACATCGGTTTCATGGCCCACGCCACTGACCACCGGGATGCTGCACGCCGCCACGGCCCGCACCACGCCCTCGTCATTGAAGGCCCACAAGTCCTCCAGCGAGCCGCCGCCCCGGCAGACGATCAGCAGCGCCACCTCGGCGCGCTGCGCCGCCAGGTTGATCGCCGCCACCAGCTGGGCCGGGGCGTCCGGGCCCTGCACCAGGCTGGGGTAGACGACCACCCGCACCTGCGGCGCGCGCCGGTTGATGGCGGTCAGCACATCGTGCAGCGCGGCCGCGCCGGTGGACGTCACCACGCCCACCGCCAGCGGGTAGGCCGGCAGCGGCCGCTTGCGCGCGGCGTCAAACAGCCCGGCGGCGTCGAGCCGGGCCTTCAGCCGCAAGAACAGCTCAAACAGCGAGCCGGCACCCAACCGCTGCAGGGCTTCAACCACGCATTGCAGCTCACCGCGTGATTCGTACACGGTGATGCGGCCGCGCAGCTCAACCTGTTGGCCATCGGCGGGGCGAAAGTCAAGCAGGCTGGCGGCGCGGCGGAACATCGCACAGCGCAGCAGCGCGGCCTGGCCGTCGCTGTCTTTGAGGGTGAAGTAGCAGTGGCCGCTGGCAGCACGGGTAAACCCGGATAGTTCACCGCGCACCGTCACCGCACCCAGCCGGGCGGCCAGCGCGTCGGCCACCGCCAGCAGCAGGCCGGCCACGCTCCAGGCACGCGGGGCGGCCGGGCTGGCGGGCTCGAAGGCGGCCCTCAAATCGGCCATCAACCGTGCCCTGCCCGTGCCGCAACGCCGCGCGGGCGGCGCGGAAGTCCACTGCCGGCGCCGCACCGCTGCCGCGCGCCCAAGGCCGTGTCATGAATTTGTCGCATGGCCGCAAGTGATTGATTTGGCAACGGAAACGCCCGCTTAAAAATCAGGCAATCCAAGCCGGGGCTCGAAAAACCGAGGTTCTGGTGCAGGGCGGGCCGGTTTGCCCACAAGCTTATCCACAGCAACAGTGGATTGTTCAGCCGGGCTGCTGCGGCGCAGCAAACGCACCGTGCGGCAGCACCGGCCGACGGGTTGGGGGCTCGGCTTGGGGCGCATACCCGGGGGCCATAATCCCGCGCTGGGTGGGGCCAGCCCGTTGCACGGCCACTGTCGCTGCGGGGCCGGCCCGCCCAGCCGCCGATCCAACATCCACCCACCCCACACACCGAGGCCCTATTTGCTGTCGATCATACAAGCCGCTGGCTGGCCCATTTGGCCGCTGATTTTGTGCTCGGTGGTGGGCCTGGCCCTGGTGATCGAGCGCCTGTTGAGCCTGCGCACCCGCCGCG
>JANMKO010000301.1:0-2348 GCA_031372085.1 Betaproteobacteria bacterium | reverse complement strand
GCAATGCCAGCGGCACGCTGCTGGAGGGCATCGCGCTGTGGGGTGAGCTAAAACCGCTGCTGACGCAAGACGCGCTGGTTGATCGCGCCTTGCAGTATTGCGACTGGGCGGTGGGCCGGGGCCTGTTGGCGATCCGCAGCCATGTGGATGTCTGCGATGCGCGGCTGCTGGCGGTGCGCGCGCTGCTGGAGGTCAAGCGCCGGGTCGCGCCTTATCTCGATCTGCAGCTGGTGGCGTTTCCGCAAGACGGCTTGCTGCGCGCGCCCGGCGCGCTGCAAAACCTGAAAGCCGCGCTCGACCTGGGCGTGGACGTGGTGGGCGGCATCCCGCACTTTGAGCGCAGCACCGAGCAAGGCACCGAGAGCGTGCGCCTGCTGTGTGAGCTGGCGGCCCAGCGTGGCCTGCCGGTGGACATGCACTGCGACGAGACCGACGACCCGCTGTCGCGCCACATCGAGACCCTGGCCCTGCACGCCCAGCGGCTGGGCTTGCAGGGGCGCGTCACCGGCTCGCACCTCACGTCCATGCACTCGATGGACAACTACTACGTCTCCAAGCTGATCCCGTTGATCAAAGAGGCCGGCGTGCACGCGGTGGCCAATCCGCTGATCAACATCACCTTGCAAGGCCGGCACGACAGCTACCCCAAACGGCGCGGCATGACCCGGGTGCCCGAGCTGATGGCGGCCGGCGTCAATGTCGCCTTCGGCCACGATTGCGTGATGGACCCGTGGTACAGCCTGGGCTCGGCCGACATGCTGGACGTGGCGCACATGGGCTTGCATGTGGCGCAGATGACCAGCGTGGCCCAGATGCAAGCCTGTTTTGACGCGGTCACCGTCAACGCGGCCCAGGTGATGGGCCTGCAAGGCTACGGCCTGGCGGTGGGCTGCAACGCCGACTTTGTGCTGTTGCAGGCGCGCTCGGTGGTGGAGGCGTTGCGCCTGCGCGCCACCCGGCTGCTGGTGGTGCGGCGCGGCCAGGTGCTGGCCAGCAGCCCGCCCGCCGGGGCCACGCTGGCGCTGCCGGGCCGCCCGCCGCAGGTGGACTGGACCTTGCTTCGCTGACCGGTGCAGCGCCCGTCCGCCGCAAGCCTCCTAGAATCGATTGGTCACAGATGCCCCGCCAAAACCAGCCACCATGAAACTCATCGGATCACTCACCAGCCCCTACGTGCGCAAAGTGCGCGTGGTGATGGCCGAGAAAAAGCTTGATTACCAACTGGTGCTCGAAGACGTGTGGGCCAGCGACGTGATGCTCAAATTCAACCCGCTGGGCAAGGTGCCGTGCCTGGTGATGGAGGGCGGCGAGGCGGTGTTTGACTCGCGCGTGATCGTCGAGTATGTCGATACCCTGTCGCCGGTGGGCAAGCTGATACCGCCGTCCGGGCGTGAGCGGGTGGAGGTGCGCACCTGGGAGGCCCTGGCCGACGGCCTGTGCGACGCCCTGCTGCTGGCCCGCATGGAGGCCACCTGGCCACCGCGTGAAGGCGCGCGTTGCCAGCCCTGGATCGACCGGCAGATGAGCCGGGCAGCGGCCGCTGTCAAAGCCATGAGCCTGGGCCTGGGCGACAAGCCCTGGTGCAACGGCAACCATTTCACGCTGGCCGACGTGGCGGTGGGCTGCGCGCTGGGCTACTTTGACTTCCGCTTCGGACACATCGCCTGGCGCGGCGACTACCCCAACCTGGCCCGCCTGGCCGAGAAGCTGGCCGCGCGCCAGAGCTTCATCGACACCGCCCCGCCCACGGCCTGACCGTCCGGCGCGCCAGCGCTCACGCCACCGCCACCGCCTGCCCTTGCCGCAGCACCGGCTGATCCCGGTCCGGCCGCATCACCGCCTGCACCCCGTCAGCCGGCGCCGCCGGCTGAAAACTGTCGCTGCGCGCCAGCGGCCAGTACCGGCTGAACACCGGATGCGGCCAATCCGCCTCACCGCACTCGGCCGCCAGCAAGCCACCCGGCGCCACGGTGACCAGCAGGCTGGACAGCAGCCGCACCTCTTGGTCAGCGCTGCGGCGCACGATATGGCTGGCCGTCAGCTGGTTGGGGTGCGTCAGCCCGGCGGCCTGCACCAGCTCTTGCAGCGCCAGCAGCGTTTGGCGGTGAAAGTTGGCCACCCGCTGCGCCTTGTCGGGCACCACCAGCGCCTGCTGGCGCAGCGGGTCTTGCGTGGCCACGCCGGTGGGGCAGGTGCCGGTGTGGCAGTGCTGGGCCTGGATGCAGCCGAGCGAGAACATGAAGCCGCGCGCCGAATTGCACCAATCCGCACCCAGCGCCAGCGCCCGGGCGATGTCAAACGCGCTGACGATCTTGCCGGCGCAGCCGATGCGGATGCGGCTGCGCAAA
>JANMKO010000299.1:0-5654 GCA_031372085.1 Betaproteobacteria bacterium | reverse complement strand
TTCATTCATGAGCTACGGCATGGCGCGGCGCTTTGCCGTAAACCCCAATACCTTTGGCAAAGGCGATATCCAGGGCGTGATCGCGCCCGAAACCGCTGCGCATGCGGCCGGCACGGCGGCGCTGCTGCCGATGCTCACCCTTGGCATCCCGGGCTCGCCCACGGCGGCAGTGCTGCTGGGCGGGTTGATGATCTGGGGTTTGCAGCCCGGGCCGATGCTGTTTGTCGAGCACAAGGATTTTGTCTGGGGCCTGATCGCGTCGATGTACCTGGGCAACCTGGTCGGCCTGGTGGTGGTGCTGACCACCGTGCCGTGGTGGGCCGCGCTGCTGCGCATCCCGTTTGCAGTGGTCGCGCCGGTGATCGTGGTGATTTGCGCCATCGGCGCCTACACCGTGCACAGCTCGATGTTCGACGTGGTGATGATGCTGGTGTTTGGCGTGATGGGCTATTTGTTCAAGAAGCTCAAATACCCGCTGGCCCCGCTGGTGCTGGCCCTGGTGCTGGGCGACATGGCCGAGGCCAGCTTCCGCCAGGCCATGCTGTTGTCGCAAGGCAGCCTGGGCATTTTTGTGTCGAATCCGCTGGTGGCTTGCATTACCGGGCTGGCGCTGCTGCTGCTGGTGTCGCCGCTGTGGGGGCTGATGAAGCGCCGGGTGCGCCAGCGCGACTACACCCACACCGCCAAAGACACCGCATGAGGATCGCCATCGTCGGTGCCGGTGCGATTGGCGGCTACCTGGGCGCGCGCTTGTCGCTGGCTGGTGAGCAGGTGACCTTCATTGCCCGCAACCAGAACCTGGCGGCCATCAACGCGCACGGCTTCAAGTTGATCCTCGAAGACGGCACGGCGCTGCATGCACCGGGTGTGCGGGCGGTCGCGCAAATGGCCGATGCCGGCCCGCAAGACGTGGTGCTGCTTACTCTCAAGGCCCACCAGGTGCGCGACATGCTGCCGGGCCTGCCGGCGCTGCTGGGCCCCGGCACGGTGGTGGTGACGATGACCAACGGCGTGCCGTGGTGGTATTTTCAAAAGCTGGTCGGGCCGTATGAGGGCCGCCAGATCAGCAGCGTTGATCCCGATGGCGCGCTGGCCGCCGGCATCGACGTGCACCGGCTGATCGGCAGCGTGGTCTACCCGGCGGCCGAGCTGGTGGCGCCCGGCGTGGTGCGGGTGATCGAGGGCAACCGCTTCAGCCTGGGTGAGCTGGATGGCAGCCGCAGCGAGCGCATCGATGCGCTGTCTCGCGTGATGATGAATGCCGGCTTCAAATCGCCGGTGTCCCGCGACATCCGGGCCGAGCTGTGGGTCAAGCTGTGGGGCAATCTGAGCTTCAACCCGATCTCGGCGCTGACCCACGCCACCTTGCAAGACATCTGTCGCCATCCGCTGTCGCGTTGCCTGGCCCAGCGCATGATGGCCGAGGCCCAGGCGGTGGCCGAAAAGCTGGGCGTGGTGTTCAAAATCTCGCTGGCCCAGCGCCTGGCCGGGGCCGAGGCTGTGGGCGCGCACAAGACCTCGATGCTGCAAGACGTAGAAGCCGGCCGGGCGCTGGAGCTGGCCGCACTGGTGGGCGCGGTGGTGGAGCTGGGCCAGATCACCGGCACAGCCACGCCCACGATCGAGGCGATCTACGCCGCCACCAGCTTGCTGGCCCACACCCTGGCGCAGCAGCATGGGCGGCTGGTGGTGCAGACGGGGTGATTTGCGCCTGCTTCCGCAGGCGAGAGGAAGCGGGGGTGACGGCGATAACGCAGCGCCGCGACTCGTCGCCGCACCCTCATCCCAGCCTTCTCCCGCGTGCGGGAGAAGGGACCAGGCCCGACTTGGCTCAGGGGGCCTGCAACGGCGGCGCGAAGGTGTTGCGCAGCGCGCCAATGCCGTCGATCACCACCTCGACCACCGTGCCCGGCTTCATCGGCAGCACGCCCAGTGAGGTGCCGCACAGGATCACGTCACCGGGCGCCAGCGTCATGTCAAACGACAGCCGCGAGACCAACGCATGCGGGCTGAAAAACATGTCGGCCAACGGGTAGTTTTGCCGCTCTCGCCCGCCCACCAGGGTGCGCAGTGTGGCGTTGGCCACATCAAAGTCAGTCTCGATCACCGGCCCAAAAGCGCCAAAACCATCAAAGCTCTTGGCCCGCGCCCACTGCGCGAATGACGGGTCGCGGTGCAGCAATTCCAGCGCGGTCACATCGTTGGCGCAGCTGTAGCCCAGGATGTGCGCTGCCGCGTCGGCCACGGCCACGTGGCGTGCGCGGCGGCCGATGACGATGGCCAGCTCACCCTCGTAAGCCACCCGGCCAACGCCCTGGCCCAGATCGCCCAACGGCGCCGGGATCACACCGTCGTGGGCCAACGCGCTGCTGCTGGCCTTCAAGAAATACAGCGGCTCGGCCGGCTGGGCCCAACCGTTTTTCTCGGCCGCAGCGCGGAAGTTGTTCCACAGGCCGATGATCTTGCCGGGCTGGCAGGGCGTCAGCCAGTCGATGTCGGCCACCGCGATGCATTCGCCGGTGGGCGTGGGGGCGTTGAACAAATCCCCGCTGTGCAGCCGCACCAGGCCGGCGTCCAGCACGCCGAATTTCTCGGCACCGCCGTGGCGGCAACGCAGCCATTTCATGGCGTGATCCTTCGCCTCAAACACCGGTTATTGGCCACTGATCACCTGCCAGGCCATGTAGCCGCCCAGGCCGTACAGCAGCAACGCAAATACCTTCTTCAAATGCTGGGTGTTCATCGTGTGGGCGCAGTGTGCGCCCAGCGGCGCCGTCAGCACACTGGCCAGTGCGATCACCGCCAGCGCCGGCAGCACCAGGTAGCCCACCGCGCCGGGCAGGGCGGCGGGCAGGTTCCGGCCGGCCACCACATAGCCGACGGTATTGGCCAATGCGATCGGGAAGCCCAGCGCCGCGCTGGTGGCCACCGCATGGGCCATGGCCACATTGCACCAGGTCATGAACGGCACCGACATGAAAGCGCCGCCCGCACCCACCAGGCCGGCCACCAGCCCCATCACGCCGCCGGCCGCCGTGGCACCCAGCGGGCCGGGCATCTGCCGGCTGGGCTTGGGCTTGCGGTTGATCAACATCTGGGTGGCCGAAAAAGCCACAAACACCGCAAACAGCCCGGCCAGCGTGGCGCCCTTGATGACGGAGAAAATGCCGGCACCCGACAGCAGGCCGCCGACCGCGATGCCCGGCACCAGCCGGCGCACCAGATCCCAGCGCACCGCCCCGCGCGCATGGTGGGCGCGCACGCTGGCCACCGAGGTGAACAGGATGGTGGCCATCGACGTGGCAATCGCCATCTTCACCGCCAGCCCGGGCGCCACGCCGCGGTGGCTGAAGATCAGCGTCAAGAACGGCACCATCAGCATGCCGCCGCCGATGCCCAGCAGCCCCGCCAGGAAACCGGTGCCCGCGCCCAGCAGCAGCAACTCCAGCACCAATCGGGGGTCGAGCAAGGCCATCAGGCGCCCGGGTGGGTCAGCAAGCTGACGACGGCAGCCCATTCGGTGGCGGACACCGGCGTGATCGACAGCCGGTTGCCGGGTTTGAGCAGCGTCATGCTGGCCAATTCGGGCCGCTGGCGCATCTCACGCAGGGCCAGCAAGCGGGTCTTGGCCACCAGCTTGACAGCCACATGCAGCCAGCGCGGCGCGGCGGGCGTTGACTTGGCATCAAAGTACAGGCTGGCCGCGTCAAACTGGGTGGCGTCGGGGTAGGCCGGGCCCACCACCGTGGCCAACCCGGCCACACCCGGCTCGGCGCAAGAAGAATGGTAAAAAAGCACGCCATCCCCTGGCTGCATCGCATCGCGCATGAAGTTGCGCGCCTGGTAGTTGCGCACACCGACCCAGGGCACGGTTTGCTCGGGCGCCGCCGCCAGATCGTCAATCGAGCACTCGCTGGGCTCGCTCTTCATCAGCCAGAAATGTTGGCCCCCAAGGCCGCCGCTGTGCGGCGCCCGCCCCCCCGAGGGGGAGCAAATCAACTTGGGGCGGCCCGGCGTTGATTTGATCGGCATGAGGTGGGGGAAGGTGTCCATTGCAAGCCGTGAGCCGCATTCCTGATCCCAGCGGGAAGATCAGGTGGGCGAGGTCAGCAAGGCTTCGGGTTCATCTGACGCGAGACGATCACACCCGCCTTGCAATATTCCAAGCCCGGCTCAATGAGCATCGGATCAAGGAAATTAAAGCCCACGCACTTGCAACGGACAAAACCATTCTAAGCAGGCCGCATGGCCCTGCTGGTGACGAATTGGTGACGATTGCGTCACGGCCGGCTCACAACAATTGGCCGTCCTGGCCCAGCACCGCGTCGATGCGGCTGATCAGGTGCTCCACATCCAGCTCACCGGCCTGCACCGCCAACGCCGGGGCGGCGGTGGGCAAAGCAGCCGCTGGCGCGCGGTCGGCTTCGGCGCGCTGGTAGGCCAGGTTCAGGGCGGTCAGCACGGCGATGCGCTCTCGCGCCTTGACCTTGCCGGCGTCGCGGATGGCGCTCATCTCTTTGTCGACGATGGCCACCGCCTCACGCAGCAGGGCCTCGCCGTCGGGCGGGCAGGCCAGCATGTAGCTTTGGCCCAGGATGGTGGTTTCGATCTGCTTCATGCGGCGTCCTGGTCGGGCAGCACGGCCTTCAACGCGGCCGGGGCCACGCGCGGTGCGGCGGCGGGCTCGGCCGGCAGGCGATCAAGCAGTGCGTCGATGCGGGCGCGGGCGGCGGCCAAGCGCGAGCGCAGGCTGTCGCGCTCACTGCTGACGCTGGCCAGCTGCTGCTCGATCAGCACATTGGTGCGCTTGAGCTCCTCGTGCCGCAACACCAGGCGTTCAACCCGCTCGGCCAGATCATCGAGTCTTGACATGCGTGGCGCCGCCTCCTGTGATGGGCCCGAATTGTAGGCGGCGGCCTGCGGCGGCCTGCCCCCTGTGATCCGGGTGGCCGGCCGGGCCAGAACACAGCATGCAGTAGCATGCGCGCCGTTGGTGCTCCGGCCATTTGTCACGGTGGCTGGGTTAAACGGGAAGCAGAAAGGTGATCGTCCCACGGACGAAAACCCAACCTGCGCTGCCCCCGCAACGGTAAGCGGACGGGACGGTTTGGTCACTCACCAAGCCATCCCCGCTCCTGTGTCTGACGCCACTGGCCGCGCAAGCGGTCGGGAAGGCCACAGGGGTTGCCTCCGCCAGCCCGGATACCGGCCAACAAGGGGCGTGCGCTTTTGGGCGCACGCAAATCGGTCTGCACCTGCGGGGACGCTGGGGCGGACGTTTCTGCCGGTTTCAATCCATGACCTCAACTTTTGCTTTCACGCGGTCGCGTTGCGCCGCTGCATTGTTTCGCCCGTCTTTTCATTGCCATGCCGTCGCGCTGGCGGGGTTGACCGTGCTGGCCGGCGGGCCGGCCAACGCTGCCGAGGCCCCGCAAGACCCGGTGGTGGTCACCGCCGCACGCCTGCCCGAGCGGGTGAGCGCACTCGCCGCCGAGGTGTCGGTGATCGACCGGGCGATGCTGGACCGCAGCACCGGCCGCACTTTGGTGGAGGTGCTGGCGATGGTGCCGGGCCTGCAGTTCAGCAGCAACGGCGGGCTGGGCAAGACGGCCTCGGTCTTCATCCGCGGCCTGGAGGCCCGCCACACCTTGCTG
>JANMKO010000221.1:0-6586 GCA_031372085.1 Betaproteobacteria bacterium | reverse complement strand
TTGGCTCCCCGACCTGGGCTCGAACCAGGGACCTACGGATTAACAGTCCGGCGCTCTACCAACTGAGCTATCGAGGAATAGCCCAAGAGTATAGCCCGGATTCACACGCCAAAATCACAGCGCCAGCTGCACCGACGCATGCAAAGTGCGCGGCGCCAATGGGTACAAATAGGCATGGTCGTACTGGTAGGGCGCCTCTTTCCAGGCACGGTGGTCGGCCAGGTTGTCCACGCCGGCGCGCCAGATCAGCGTCTGCGCGCCCCACTGCTGGCGGTAGCGAAGACCAAGGTCCAGGCGGGTCCAGCCGGGCGTGGCGATGCGGTTGTCGGGCAGCACCATGCGGTTGCCCTCGTAAGTCACAAAGCCCAGCAGCGCGAGACCTGGCACGGCAGCCACGTTGTACGCCGCCTGGGTTTTCAGGCTGCTGGCCGGCACGTTGGTGGGCCGCAGGCCGTTCAGCGTGTTGTCTTGCGATCCTTCGCGGCGGGTTTGTAGGGCCATCGCGCTGCTGCGCAGGTTCCAGGCGCCCACGCGCCAATCCACCTCGGCCTCCACACCCCGGTGCCGGGCCTGGCCATCGGCCTGGCGGGTGCAGGTGCCGGCTGCGGCGCAGGCGCCGATGTCGCGCCAGACCGGCCGCTGGATGTCGAATGCCGCCAGGTGCCAGTCCAGCGTGGCCCCGGCGTGCTTGAACCCCGCTTCAACTTGCCGGCTTTTGAGTGCCGGCAAGGCCTGGCCGGCGTTGCTGTAGCGCGACCGGTTGGGCGCCACCTCCGACTCCACCCCCTGGCCCCAGCTCAAGTAGGCCAGGTCTTGCGGGTTGAGAGCATGGCTGAGCGCCAGCCACGGGGTGGTGAACCCCTGCTCGTAACGGGTGGGGCGTGAGCCATCGGTGCGCACGCTTTCGCGGTGCAGCCGGCTGTGGCGCAGGCCGGCCCACAGGGCCCATTGCGGGCTGAGCGTGATGGCGTCTTGCAAATGCAACTCGGTGCTGCGCTCTTGGCGGTTGGTTTGCTCGTCGGTCAGGCTGGCATCGGCCGGCACCCGGGTTTTGCCGTCCACCGTGCCCACGCCCACCAGGTTGTAGGCCTGGCGGTTCAACTGCACCTGGTAGCGGGTGGCCAGCACGCCGGCATTGAACTGGTGCGCCAGCCCCAGCATGCGGGCCCGGCCGTTGACGGACAGGTCCAGCGCGTCGCTGGTGCGGCGCTCACCGTCGCTGCGGAAGTCCCAGATCGAGAACGTGCCGTTGCTGGCGTAGCGGTCGCAGGGTGCGCAGTCGTAGGTCACCGGGTCGTACAGGCCGAACGGAAACGCGATCCGGTCGTCGCTGTCCAGCCGCTGGCGCATCGCATGGGCCACCAGGTTGAGATCGGCCGTCAGTGCCTGGGTGAAGCGCAGCGATCCGGTGGTGCCGGCCATCACCACCGGCTGGGTCCACGCCTGGTTGTTCAAGTTGATGCGCGGGTCGGTCTGGCTGGCGTCGGGCAACCGGCTGCCCAGCAGGCTGACGCCCGGCGTGCTGGGCTGGCTCTGGCGGCTCCATTCCAGCTCGGCCTCCAGCAGGCCACCGGGGTTGATCTGCGCCTCCACCGCGGCGGCCAGCATCCGGCGGCTGCCCTGGCTGTTGTGGGTGGTGGGGTTCAGCTGGTCGGCACTGGCATTGATGCGCCAGCCAAAACCACCGCCACGCCGGCCGATGTCGGCGGCGGTGGTGATGGTGCCGCCTTGCTGCCAGCCCAGCGTGGCGCTGGTCACCGCGTCGACCGGGCGTTTGACGACCAGGTTGACCAGCCCGCCGGGTGCGCTGGTGCCGGCTTGCAGGCCGCTGGTGCCTTTGAGGATTTCCAGCGCCTGCTTGTTGCCCTGGGCGATCACTGTCTCGGCGTTGATCGGCAGGCCGTCGCGGCGGTAGTTGAAGCGGTTGTCCAGCGTGAAGCCGCGCACCGCCAACTGGCCCCAGTAGCCGGGCGCGTTGTAGGCATCGGTGACGCCGGCATCGAGCCGGGTGAGATCGGCAATGCCGGTGATGCCGGCATCCTGCAACTGGCCGAGGTTGAGCACGGTGGCTGAATACGGCAGCCGGGCCAGCGGGATGTCACCAAAACCGGCCAGGCTGACCGCGCTGTTGGCACTGCGTCCGCTGACGGTGACGGTTTGTGCAAGCTGCGGGTCAGCGGCTGGCGCCGGTGTCTGCGGCTGCGCTTGGCTCTGCGCTTGGGCGGGCAGCGCCAGCAGCAGCAGCGCCGCCCGGGCCAGCGCATCACGGCGCCGGGTTTGGTGCTGGAAAGTGGAACGGAACATAAAGCGGAATGCCATCGGTTTGCCTTCGGGTGCGATGGCAGGTTGGCAAACACTGGACAACGCCCACCGAGAACCCGGGGGCCAATTCAGGCTGCTTCCCTGCGCGAGGATTACCTCAATCAGGTTCAAAGGGACTGTCTCAGTCGCACCGCCTGCGCAGTGCAACACCCCCAGCGAAGTGCTGCCGGCCTGCAAGCAGACCGACAGCGGCACAAATTATGGCCGATCAGCCACTGCGGCCCGGCGTGGCCACGCCCAGCCGCTGGTGCAGCAGCGGGCTGGTGGTGGTGTATTGCAGAGGCACCGGTGCCTCGGGCCGCAGCCGCGCAGCGGCCGCAAACGCGGCCAGCGTGGCCTCATGAAAGCCGCACAGGATCAGCTTTTTTTTGCCCGGGTAGGTGATGACATCACCCACCGCAAAAATGCCCGGTGTGCTGGTCTCGAAATGGGCCGGGTCTGCCACCAGTTGGCGCCGCTCCAGCGCCAGGCCCCAGTGGGCGATGGGCCCGAGCTTGGGGCTCAGGCCCAGTTGCACCAGCAGTGCATCCACCGGCAGGCGGCGCGGGGTGTTGTGGTCGTCGATGGTGTGCACCGCCACCAGCCGGCGCGCCGGGCTGTCGTCTTCATCGATGGCCAGGATCTGGCCCACCTCCAGATGCAAAGCACCCGCATCGCACAAGGCATGGAAGCGGGCCAGCAGCGCGGGCTCGGCGTTGAGCGTGCTGCGGCGGTGCAGCAGCGTCACCCGGGCCGCCGCGGTGGCGTCGGCGCCCTGGCCGGGCGCCATCGCGTCGGCCAGCCGCACTGCCGCGTGCACTGCGGCCTCGTCGCCGCCCACCACCAGCACCTGGTGGCCTGAAAACGGGTTGGCCGCGCCTGGTTCGGGCAGCCGGTAAAACAACTGGCTGCCGATGTGGCGTGCCACGCCGTCCACCTTCAAGGCCCGGGGCTCAAACGCGCCCACCCCGCCGGCCACCACCACGGTGCGGCTGATGAAGTGCGTGCCGGTACGGCCATGGCCGCTGGTCTGGTGGCCTGTCTGGCTGCCTGTCTGGCTGCCGGTCTGGCTGCCGGTCTGCCCTGCGGTCTGCACATCAAACCGGCCATCGTCACGCAGCGCCAGGCCGCTGACCGTCTGGCCGAGGTGAAAGCCGGGGCTGAACGGCTTGATTTGCAGCAGCAGCCGGTCCACCAACTCACGCCCGGTGCAAACCTGCACGGCGGGGATGTCGTAGATCGGCTTGTCGGCATACAGCTCGATGCACTGGCCGCCGGGCACCGGCAATGAATCAACCACCTGGGCAGGGATGCCCAGCAGGCCCAGCTGAAACACCTGGAACAGCCCCACCGGGCCGGCGCCGATGACCAACGCATCGCACTCAATCGGGCCGGGTAGCGCCGTGATCGGCAGCCCCGTGCCGTGCCGCGCCGTGCCGGGCATGGCGGTTGTCAGCGGATCAGCTCAGACAATTTGTCTTTGCGGTCTTTCCAGTCGTCGGCGTCGGCCGGTGGGGTTTTGCGCTTGGTGATGCTGGGCCAATTTTTGGCCAGGTCGGCATTGAGCTTGATGAAGTGCAGTTGCTCGGTTGGCACGTCTTCTTCCGGCAGGATGGCGTTGACCGGGCACTCGGGGATGCAGACCGCGCAATCGATGCATTCATCGGGGTCGATGGTCAGGAAGTTCGGGCCTTCGCGGAAGCAATCGACCGGGCACACGTCAACACAGTCGGTGTACTTGCAGCGGATGCATGATTCGGTGACGACGTGGGTCATGGGGCTTTGCGGGTTGGGAGAATTTCAACCTCGGGCGGGCCGAGGACAGGGTGGATTTTAGGCGGCCGGCTCTGCCGTGCCGGCAGGATGCCTGCCCAGCCATGGGGTTTTGTCCAGCGCGTCTTGTGCGGCGCTGGGCTGGGCTGCAGCCAGCGCCAGCGCACCCGCACCCACGGTCACCACCGCCGGCCGGCCGGCATGCGGCGCTTGCGCGTCGGTCAGATCGGCCACCCGGTGCTCGGTGGTCAACGCATCGGGCCAGCCCGCGCGTGAGACCACACAAACCGGTGCGTCAGCCGGCCAGCCTGCCTCACGCAGCTTGGCGGACAGCGCGGGCAACTGCTGGCCGGCCATGTAAAACACCTCGGTATCAGCGGTGCGGGTGGCTTGCAGCGTGCCGAGGTGGGTCATGGCGGTGGTCAGGCTCACGCTGCGGCCGCTGCCGCGCCGGGTCAACGGGCGCTGGGTGTGCGCTGCTGCGGCCAGCGCCGACGTGACGCCCGGCACCACCTCGCAGGCAATGCCGTGGGCGCGCAAGGTGTCCAGCTCTTCTTCTAGCCGGCCAAACACGCTGGGATCACCGCCTTTGAGGCGCACCACATGCGCGTTTTCAAGGGCGGCCTGCAGCAGCAGGGCGTTGATCGCCGGCTGGCCGGTGGCATGGCCAAAACCGCGCTTGCCTACGTCTACCCAGCGCGCCTGCGGCGCCAGATCGCGCAGCGCCGGGTCGGTCAGGGCATCAAACAGCACCACCTGGGCCTGGGCCAGGCGTTGGGCGCCGCGCACGGTGATCAGATCGGCCGCGCCGGGGCCGGCGCCGATGAAGACGACCCGGGCCTGGACGGCCGGGCGCACCGGCCTTGCCGCATGGCCCGGCGCCAGACTGGCAGGTGCGCCCGGCAAGTCCATTCAAGCCAGCGAAGCGGTGTCCAAAGATTTGACCAGCAGCGCGCCGCTGGTGCGGTTGCTGGCCGGGTCGACCACGATCAGCGCGCCACCCACCCGGTTGCTGAGGTAGGGCTCCAGCGGCAGCGGCTGTTGCAGCTCGATCACCACCTGGCCGATCTCGTTGACCGCCAGCGCGTCGGCGGCCATCGGCTGCAGGTTGTGGATGTCGAGCTTGTGGTCGATGGCCGCCAGCCGGGCCATCACCCAGCGGTTGCCGTGGCGCACCCAGTACTTGCGGCCAACCGTGGCCGGCTCGGTGTCGAGCCAGGCCAGCGTGGCCGAGAAGCGCCGGGTGGGCGCCAGGCTGCCGGGGCTGGCGATCCAGTCACCGCGAGAGATGTCGAGCTGGCGGTCCAGCACGATGCCGGCCGACTCACCGGCCTGGGCGCTGGCCACCGTGCTGCCGGCGTGGCGCACCTCGGCCACCACCGCCGCCTCACCGCTGGGGAACACCTGCACCGCATCACCCGCCTGCACCTGGCCGTGGGCGATGCGGCCCCACAACACGCGCGGCTGGTGGCCGGCGCCTTTGGCCCGGGTGGCATCGTCATCACCCGCGTCACGGGCCACGTATTGCACCGGTTGCAGCAGTGCGCCCTCGGTGCGCTCTTGCGTGGTGGGCAGGCTTTCCAGCAGTTGCAGCAGGCTGGGGCCGGTGTACCAATGCGCAGACCCGCCAAGCGGCTTGTCTGAAGCTGAAAGCGGCACGGTGACGTTGTCACCGCGCAGCGCGCTCACCGGCACGATGCCGGCCACCCCGGTGATGCCGGCCTCGGCCGCAAATGCCAGCAGCGCGCTGCGGGCGGCCTCGAATGCGGCTTGCGGCTGGTCTACCGCGTCCAGCTTGTTGACGGCAAACACGATGCTGGGCACACGCAGCAAGTGGGCCAGCAGCGCATGGCGGCGGGTTTGCGGCAGCAGGGGCACCGGCCTGGCGCTGCCTTGCCAGTCGATTTTGGTGATGTCCACCAGCACCACAGCAGCGTCGCTGCCGGCGGCCGCGGTGACCATGTTGCGGGTGTACTGCTCATGGCCGGGCGCGTCGGCAATGATGAACTTGCGCTTGCGGGTGGCAAAGTAGCGGTAGGCCACATCGATGGTGATGCCTTGCTCCCGCTCGGCCTCCAGCCCGTCGGTGAGCAGTGACAAATCCACCGGCAGGCCGCCGGCGCGTTTTTGCAAGGTGTCCAACTGGTCGGCCAGGATGGCTTGGCTGTCGTACAGCAGCCGGCCGATCAAGGTGCTCTTGCCGTCGTCCACGCTGCCGGCGGTGAGAAAGCGCAGGGCGCGGTGGTCCGTGCCCTTCACGGTCTCGCAGCGGTCTTGTTGTTGCAGAACAGCGGCCTCAGACATCAGAAATACCCTTCTTTTTTGCGGCGCTCCATCGACGCCTCGGAGGTGCGGTCGTCCATGCGGGTGGCGCCGCGCTCGCTCACCGTCACCGTCAGCGTCTCGGCCACGATCTGGGCAGCGTTGGCCGCGTCGCTCTCCACCGGGCAGGTGCAGGTCATGTCGCCCACGGTTCTAAAGCGCACGGTGGCGGTTTCCACGCTTTCGCCGG